>CASETM010000107.1 GCA_949290865.1 uncultured Bacillota bacterium | reverse complement strand
CCGATGGTACCATCACTGATTTTAAAGTTTACTGGACTTCATCGTCTAAGGGACCTCCCGGGGTAATTCACTAATCCTATCTCTTTCACAACGCCTTGATTTACTGTCTTGGTTTTACGTTTACCTTTAGGACTTTGATTTGTCTAGCAATCTTATCCACCATTTAGCCTTATATCAAGTTTCTGTTCGTGCGCTCAAAAGAGTCGCTACACCACTTCCTTCATCCTCAACATTACTGTTATCGACTTGTGGGTCACTACACTTGGCGGTAAATACCTGTGGTTGGTTTGTCTCCAACTGAATTAGTGCCATGCCCGGCACACTAAAAGAAGCACAAGGCTATTCTTCTTTACCTTGTGCTTTTTTACTTTCATAATAATTTCTCACCAGCGATTGCGTTTTTCTGATATGCTTAATAACATTGACTTTCGCCAGTTCAGTATCTTTTTTTTCAATTGCTTCTAAAATTTCTCTATGTTCTCGTGCCGCTTCCATCAAACGGTCAGGCTGTCTAATTGAATGTCTTGATGTCACATGAATATAGTAATTAATATCGGAAAGCAGTCGTTCAAAATACTGCGAGTGCGTTGCTTTATAAATTGCCTCATGAAAATCAATATTGATTTCTGTAAATTTATCCTGATCATCTTTTTTGGCATAAAACTCCATCAAATCATAAATTTCTCTGATCTTTGCCAGTTCTTCTTCGCTGATACGATCGATTGCCAGCTGAACCGAGAGGCTTTCCAGTACGACTCTGATTTCCAGCATATCGTCGATATCTCTTTCTGAAAATCCCAGTACATAAACCCCTTTATTGGGAATGCTCTCTACCAGACCTTCTAGTTCCAGCTGTTTTAAAGCTTCTCTAATTGGGGTTCTGGATATGTTCAGTTCTTTAGATAAAGCAACTTCATTTAATTTCTGGCCCTTTTCATATTCTTCATTCAGGATCTTATCTCTGAGAATATTAAAAATACGATGTCCTAAGGACCCATGTCCTGTATGATTGATAAAATCTTTTCTCATATTATAACCTGTCTATAATTGCTTTCGTAAATTCTTCGGTTGTCGCTTTTCCGCCGATATCAGGTGTTACTGTTTTTCCTTCTGCGACAACTACAGCTAATGCCTGACGCAGTTTATTGGCATTTTCCAGTTGACCTAAAGCTTCCAGCATCAAAGCAAAAGCTAACAGTAAGGCACTGGGATTCGCAATTCCTTTTCCTGCTATATCTGGTGCACTGCCATGAACTGCTTCATAGATCCTGTATTCATCACCTATGTTGCCACTAGGTGCAAATCCTAAACCACCAACAAGACCCGCACATAAATCTGATACAATATCACCATAAAGATTTGGTGCAACCAGAACATCAAATGTTTCTGGTCTCAATACCAGCTGCATGCACATATTGTCAATAATGACTTCCTGTTTTTCAATTTCTGGATAATCTTCTCCAACTTTTCTGAAACAGTCTAAAAATAAGCCATCAGTAAACTTCATGATATTAGCCTTATGAATGGCAGTGACTTTTTTTCTGCCATTCTGTTTTGCATATTCAAAGGCATAACGGCATATTTTTTCACTGGCTTCACGAGTAATCAGTTTGACTCCATTAGCGATATCATCATTGATCATGTATTCGATTCCCTTGTACAGATCTTCGGTATTTTCTCTGATCATGACCAGATCGATATTTTCATATTTTGATTCAATCCCTTTAAATGAACGAATTGGTCTGACATTGGCATAAGTCGCAAACTGCTGTCTTAAAGCAACATTGACACTGCGAAACCCTGTTCCGATAGGTGTTGCTGTTGGCCCTTTTAAAGCCCATTTACATTCTTTGATAGCATCAACCAGACCTGGTTCAAACACTTCTTTAGTTGTTGCTGCATACTCAGCACCGGCCTGATATTCCAGCCATTCTATATCCAGATTCATTGCCTTGGTTATGTCAATAACACTTTTGGCAATTTCTTTACCGATTCCATCTCCTGGTATTAATACAGCTTTCATTAAAAGTCTCCTCCCAATTCTTTGATTGCATTTAATAAACCACCATATAAGATCATTGTTTTTTCTCTTGGTGATAATTTTAACTTGGCAGTAATTTCAGCTTTTGTCGTCTTGTTGATTACTTTGACATCTTTTTCGTTTTGAACACTGTCAAGCAGATCAACCAGTTCATATTCATCCTGATCATTGAAGAAATCATAATCTTTCTGATCGATAACCAAAGGCAGAATACCATTATTGATGAGATTAGAACGATGAATTCTGGCAAAAGAAACTGCAAAAATAGCTTTGATCTTCAAATAATTAGGTACCAGAGCAGCATGTTCTCTTGATGATCCCTGTCCATAGTTATCTCCACCAACGATGAATCCCCCACCGTTTTCGATACATCTGTTATAGAACTGATCATCAACCTTACAGAATGAAAATTTTGCCAGATGTGGTACATTGCTTCTAAATGGCAGTAATTTTGAATCAGAAGGAACGATATGATCAGTAGAAATATTATCGCCAACTTTCAGACAGACTTTACCAGTAATCTGATCTGTCAGTTTATCGCCACGAGGAACCGGTTTGATATTTGGTCCCATATAGATTTCATTATGAGGATCATATTCATCAATAAAGAAATTTTTATTTTTAACAAATTTGGTATTTTCTATTTCATCTAAATACATGTCATCTTCAAATTCATCTGACATATATCCCTTGATTGCACTTAATGCTGCTACTTCCGGTGACACCAGATAAACCTGAGCATCATTTGTTCCTGAACGTCCCTTGAAATTACGGTTAATCGTTCTTAATGAAACACCTTTTGATAATGGTGCCTGTCCCATACCGATACATGGTCCACAGCCACATTCCAGAATTCTAGCTCCTGCAGCGATCATATCTGCCAATGCCCCACACTTAGAAAGCATTGCCAGAATACTTGAAGACCCAGGAGCAATAACCAATGATACATGGGTTGCTACGCGTCGCCCTTTTAGGATTTTTGCAGCCTTAAGCATATCAGGAAGCGATGAGTTTGTACATGATCCAATCACAACCTGATTGATTTTCATACCTCTTAATTCACTGACTGGAACAACAGCATCAGGACTGTGAGGTTTAGCAGTTAATGGAACCAGCTTAGAAAGATCAACTGTGATTTCTTCATCATAGATTGCATCATCATCTGCTTTCAATTCGATATAGTCTTCTTCTCTGCCCTGTTGAACCAAGTATTCTCTGGTAATTTCATCGGTTGGGAATACTGAAGTTGTTGCCCCTAATTCAGCCCCCATATTACAGATCGTCGCACGATCAGTCAGAGAAAGTTCTTTTAACCCTTCTCCTGTATATTCAATGATCTTATTCACACCACCTTTAACAGATAACTGCTGTAAAATATATAAGATCACATCTTTAGCTGAAGCCCATTTAGCTTTTTTACCTGTAAGATTCACTTTGACAACACTTGGACAAGACAGATAATATGTTCCTGTTGCCATCGCCACAGCGACATCCAGTCCTCCTGCACCAATGGCAATCATACCCATAGCCCCACATGTTGGCGTATGTGAATCTGATCCAACCAGTGTTTTCCCTGGTTTAGCAAAGTTTTCCAGCTGCAGCTGATGGCAGACACCATTTCCTGGCTTAGAAAAAATGATTCCATGTTTTTTCGCTACACTGCGAATAAATTCATGATCATCCATATTTTCGAATCCTGTCTGCAGCATATTATGATCAATGTAGGCAACTGCTTTTTCAACAGCAACGTGTTCAATTCCCATTGCTTCCAATTGCAGATAAGCCATAGTTCCAGTTGAATCCTGTGTCAGAGTCTGATCGATCTGTATTCCAATTTGATTCCCTGGTTCTAATTTTCCACTTTTAAGTTTTGAACTTAAAATTTTATGTGCTAAGTTCATTTAAAAAATCCCCCTCTTTTTTAGTAATTGTATACAATTATACATGAAAACATTTCCCTTTTCAACATATCTTTGCCTTGGAAAGCAATATACTTTTATTTCAATATTTGATAGAATAGAAACGGTGATAAAAATGTTAATTGAATGTTCAAATATAACAAAATCTTTTCAAGGTGAATTACTATTAAAGGATATTACTTTTAAAATAGAAGATCATGACAAAGTCGCTGTCATTGGTGTCAATGGTGCCGGCAAAACAACTATTCTTGATATATTAACTGATCAGCAGTCTTATGATTCCGGTGATCTGTTTAAAAGCCGTGATCTGACAGTTGGCTATCTTAAACAGCACCATGATCTCGATAATGAAAAAACTGTCTATGAAAGTGCACTAGATGTTTTTCTGCCTCTGATCAAAATTGAAGATCGTATGCGTGAACTGGAATTACAGATGCAAAGTGATCACAGTCAGACCATCATGAATGAATATGACGCTCTTACCCAGCAGTTTCAAAATCAGGACGGTTTCAGTTATCCTAGCCGTATTACTGGTATTTTAAAAGGATTAGGTTTTCTGGAAGAAGAATTCCAACAGAAAATCAAAGAGCTGTCTGGTGGACAGAAAACGCGACTGTGTCTGGCACGTTTATTACTGGAAGAACCTAAACTGCTTATTCTTGATGAACCTACCAATCATCTGGACAGTTATGCTATTTCATTCCTGGAAAACTATCTAAAAAGCTATAAAAATGCTTTGATCGTTGTCAGTCATGACCGTTATTTCATTGATACGATTTCTAACAAGATCATTGAAATTGAAAATGGCAGAAGTACGATATACAACTGTCATTATGAAGAATACTCCATCAAAAAAAGAACACAGCGGGCAATTGATCTCAAACACTATATCAACCAGCAAAAAGAAATCAAACGTATCCAGGAAAGCATCGATACCTTAAAATCATTCAATCGCGAAAAAAGCATCAAGCGCGCGGAATCAAAAGAAAAACAGCTGGCAAAAATTGAACGTATCGATAAACCCGAAAATCTGCCTTCAGCAATTACGGTTCAGTTCCATCCGGCTGTCGAATCAGGATATGATGTCTTACGCGTTGATGATCTTTCGATGAGATATGATGATATCGTTTTCGAACATTGCTGTCTCGATATCAAAAAAGGCGAAAGAGTGGCGATTGTTGGGGAAAATGGAGTTGGTAAAACGACTCTTTTCAAAGCGATTGTCGGTCAACTACCCATCACCCGTGGTAAAATCAGATTCGGCAGTCATGTTGAAATGGCCTATTATGATCAGGAACATGAATCCCTTGATATCAGCAAGACCATTTTCAAGGAAATCAGCGATACTTTTCCCCGTATGACCAATCATGAAATACGCAGTACACTGGCTATGTTTAATTTTAAAGGCGATGATGTCTTTAAAGATATTGCTATTCTCTCTGGTGGTGAACGTGGTCGTGTCGTTTTGACTGAAGTTCTGCTGAAACAGGCAAATCTGCTGATTCTCGATGAACCAACTAACCATTTGGATATTGCTTCAAAAGAAGTTCTTGAAGACGCTTTGAATTCTTTTGAAGGAACCATTCTATTTATCAGTCACGACCGTTATTTTATTAACAAGATTGCCACTCGTGTCATCGAGATAACAAAAAACGGAACTCATTCATATCAGGGAAATTATGATACATATATCACACAAAAAATACCTCCTGTTAAAAACAATGAAATACCAGTGATTACAAAAAACAAGCAACAGCAGATTATTGATAAAAAAACAAAAAATGAAATCAAAAAACTTGAACGATCAATCGATCAGCTTGAAAATGAAATTAAAGATTTAAAAGATCAGCTAAATCTTGATGAAATCATCAACGACTATATTCAATATAATCAGATTACTGATCTTATCGAAGAAAAAGAAATGATATTAATGGAGATTATGGAAAAATGGGAACAGTTACAAGTGTAACTGTTTTTTCCTTTTTCGCTAGAATGTAAGCGGTTATTATATTATAATAAGTTATATATAGGAGGAAAAAATATGTTACACAAAACTTTAAAACCTTTCCCAGAAGGATTTTTATGGGGTGCAAGTACATCTGCCTATCAGGTAGAAGGTGCGAATCTGGAAGATGGTAAAGGACCATCATGTCAGGATGTAAAAGAAGTTCCTGCTGGTACTTCAGATCTGACAGTCTGTGCTGATCAGTATCATCGTTATAAAGAAGATATTGCTTTATTTGCGGAAATGGGATTCAAAACTTACCGTTTTTCTATTTCATGGTCAAGAATCATTCCTGAAGGTACAGGAGCTGTTAACCCTAAAGGAATCGAATACTACAACAATCTGATTGATGAATGTTTAAAATATGGTATCGAACCATTAGTGACAATGTTCCACTTCGATATGCCTGCAGCATTAGATAAACGTGGTTCATGGGGTAACAGAGAATCTATTGACTGGTTCTTAAATTTTGCGAAAGTTATGTTTGAAAACTTTGGTGACAGAGTAAAATACTGGTTAACGATCAATGAACAAAACATGTTAACATTGGTTGGTCCTGTTATCGGTACTTTAATGATCCCTGAAGGATGTACTAATGTCCTAAAAGAAACATATCAGCAGAATCATCATATGCTGGTAGCTCAAGCAAAAGCAATGGCTTTATGTCATGAAATGCTGCCTGATGCTAAAATTGGACCTGCTCCAAATATTTCTTTGGTTTATCCAGCAAGCTGCAAACCTGAAGATATTACTGCAGCGCAGAACTATAACGCTATCAGAAACTGGTTGTATCTGGATATGGCTGTTTATGGTGTTTATAATAATCTGGTATGGGCATACCTAGAAGAACATGATGCCTGCCCTGAATTCGGTGAAGGTGATGAAGAAGCATTAAAGAATGGTCATCCTGACTTTATCGGTTTCAACTACTACAATACAGCAACTGTTGAAGCCAGCGATGGAACTGAAACAGCAGATCCAGGTGCTGATCAGCAGTCAGCTCGTGGTGATGCTGGGGTTTACAAAGGATTTAAAAACCCTCATTTACCAACAACTGAATTTGGTTGGGAAATCGATCCTGAAGGATTCAGAAACACTATTCGTGAAATGTATTCACGTTACAGACTGCCTATGATCGTTACCGAAAACGGATTAGGTGCTTATGACACATTAACTGAAGACGGTAAAGTGCATGACCAGTACCGTATCAAATATTATCAGGATCATTTACATCAGGTACAGTTAGCAATTACTGATGGATGTGAAATGATGGGTTACTGTCCATGGTCTGCTATAGATCTGATTTCAACTCATGAAGGTATGGTTAAACGTTATGGTTTCGTATACGTTGACAGAGAAGAATTTGATCTTAAGACTTTAGACAGATATAGAAAAGATTCATTCTACTGGTATAAAAAAGTTATCGCTTCTAACGGAGCAGATTTATCTGACTAATGACAGAAAAGAACTTGTCCATTTCGACAAGTTCTTTTATAATGTCCAAGAGGTGAGTCTATGAAGAAAATCAAATACTTTATTCCTGCAGTCATTTGGATGATTTTTATATTTTTCGAATCATCGTTGGTTGCTGATGCTTCCTCTTCACAAAGCAATATTATTGTCCAATATATTTATTCATTACTGTCTTTACCTGCTGCATATCAGGAACTTTTATCTTTTTTGGTCAGAAAATGTGCCCATATCAGTGAATATATGATCTTAACTTTCCTGCTTTATTATGGGTTCTATAAAAATAAAGTTCATTCTTTGTCATTTCCTTTTATCATTGCTTTACTTTATGCATGCAGCGATGAAATTCACCAGCTGTTTGTTCCCGGCAGAGCGGGAATGATTCAGGATATACTGATCGATCTGATTGGTGTCATCATTGCCCTGATCATCGTCCATTTTATCAAACAGAGAAAACTGAAAAGAAAATATGATATTTAAAAAGGAGACTACATCACAAAATAGTCTCCTCTTGTTTTAAATACCAAATAATAAATCAATATATGATGGAATAGGCCAGTAATCTTCATCAACGATTTCTTCAATAGCATCCACGGTCTTTCTTAATGACTGCATTAAACCAAAGACATCATCTCGCCACATACATGCCACTTCAAATATTTCCTTTTCACTGGCCTGAGCTTTAATGATATTTGCTTCCAATGTTGCATTTTTTTCTTTGGCTTCATTGATCATTGCTGCCAGTTGTTTTGCATCATCAACAAGGAATTCTGCTGGAATACCTGCTTTTTTAGCTGCCGATGCTTCTTTAGATACTTTAGCCAGATAATCACAGACAGCTGGATAAATCTGGGTTTTGAACATTTTGACAGCTGTCAATGCTTCAACCTGAATTGTTTTAATATAGTTATCTAATAAAATTTCATATCTGGATGCCAGTTCGACTTTTGAATAAACACCTAGATCATCCAGCATATTAACGAATTTAGGATCTTTCAGACATCTTAAAGCGTCCACTGTGTTCTTATTGTTTGGCAGTTTTCTTCTTGCTGCTTCTTCTTCCCATTCTGCTGAATATCCATCCCCATTAAAAATGATACGACGATGCTGGGATACAAACTCTTTGACAACTTCTTCAAACGTTTTTCCACTTTCAATGGCTTCAGCCATTTCAATCATTTCCTGTGCCAGAATAGCATTTAAAATTGTATTTGGTCCGGCAATAGACTGTGAAGAACCGACTCCACGGAATTCAAATTTGTTTCCAGTAAAAGCAAATGGTGAAGTTCTGTTTCTGTCAGTATTATCTTTAGAGAATGTTGGTACTACTGATACCCCTGTTGCGAAGCGTCCACGATCTTCCAGATTCAATTTCTTTCCAGTGCAGATTTCTTCAACCAGCGCATCCAGTTCTTCACCTAAGAACATTGAAATAATTGCTGGGGGTGCTTCATTAGCGCCAAGGCGATGATCATTTCCTGCTGAAGCAATCGCCATACGTAAAAGTTCAGAATATTCGTCGATTCCTTTGATCGTACACGCCAACGCAGCAATAAACGGTTTATTTTCAGCTGGATTTTTTCCCGGATTAAACAGATTGATTCCTGTATTAGTTACAACTGACCAATTGTTATGTTTTCCCGAACCATTGACTCCTTCAAAAGGTTTTTCATGAAGCAAACAACGTAAACCATGTTTTTTGGCAATATCCTGAGCCAGCTGCATCAGCAAATGATTGTTATCTGTTGTAATATTGACTTTTGCATAAACACAGGCTACTTCATGCTGAGCTGGTGCTACTTCGTTATGTTTTGTTTTTGAAGGAATACCATACTTCCACAATTCGTTATCAAGATCTTTCATAAAAGCAGCTACTTTACGTTTGAGAGATCCAAAATAATGATCTTCAAGTTCCTGTCCTTTTGGAGCCATTGCCCCAAAAAGTGTTCTTCCTGTCAACTTGAGATCCATTCGTTTTTGATAGTACTGATCATCAACCAGAAAATACTCCTGTTCAGCCCCTACTGAAGCTGAAACCTTTGTCACACCATCTACTCCAATAAGCGGAAGCAGTCGACAAGCTGCAGCACTTAAGGCATCTGATGAACGTAACAACGGTGTTTTCTTATCCAATGCTTCCCCTGTATAAGAACAGAACAAAGTTGGTATATATAAAGAACCATCTTTAACAAAAGCTGGTGAAGTACAGTCCCAAGCTGTATATCCTCTTGCTTCAAATGTTGCTCTTAACCCTCCAGATGGAAATGATGAAGCATCAGGTTCTCCTTTTCTTAATGTTTTCCCACTAAATTCCAAAACTGCTTTTGAACCATCTGGTTCTAAAAATGCATCATGCTTTTCTGCAGTCAAACCAGTCATTGGTGTAAACCAGTGTGTAAAATGTGTTGCCCCATGTTCTACAGCCCAGATTTTCATGGCATTAGCAATCACAGTCGCACATTCTCTTGATAACTCTTCCCCATTATCCAAAGATTCATGAAAAGCTTTGTATGCTGATTTTGGAATGCGTTCTTTCATAACATCATCAGTAAAAGCTTTGCATCCATAATCCTCTACTAACTTATTAAAATCCATCTTAAAGATCCCCCTTATTTAGTATATCAATACTTTCTTTATGTCGTTATTATACAAACAGAAATTTACGTTGTCAATATATTATTGCTATTTTTTTATCATATTGATAATTATTTATCTATAATATAAAAATCTATCTTTCTTTCAATGTTTTCCCTTTAACAAAAAAAGAATAAGATATTTTATCTTATTCTTCAACTTTATTTTTATTTCTTTTATTCGCCTTTTTGTTTGCCTTTTTTTCTTCTCTTCTTCTTTTCTTTTCCCATTTACGATGAGTCTGATTATACTCTTCAACTTGACAATGAATTCTCTTGTTGGCATGTAAAACAGCATTGACAAATTCCATCTGCAGCTTGGGTGCAACTGTAACTCTTTTCCCACCAATCATATAGATTTCATACGAATGAGCATTCGTAATTAGTTTTGTCATTTTTGAGATTGGATCAGTAATTGTTTCACAATCCATCAAATTAATAACTTTTGTTTTTCCAATGCGTTTATGTATTTCCAAGGTTTTTCTTGTTACGACATATTTATATGGTCTCAACCCAAACAAATATCCAATAGCCAAAATACCTACAATAACAACAACCAGTAAATCATTAAACTGTTTCGTAAAAATCATAAACAAAACATAAAAACAGTAGAAAACTGAAAAATATAACGCCGGTACATTTAACTGTACTTTAAATTCTTTTTCGTACGGTGTGAAATCAGCCTGTGTCTCAACATTTTTATTTTTTTTATCCATTACTATAATAAATCCTTTCTTTTTTAATTTAACAAATATCAATCAGCTATTATACTAGAAAATTCATATTTATCAAATTTTTAAAAATAAGGACGGAAGAGATCCGCCCTTATATTTAATCTTATTAATTTATACCAACGATTAAGCTTCTGCAGCTTGTTTGTTTTGATATTTTTCGTATGCTAATAAGAATGGAGCATAGATTACTGTAGAAACTACTACTAAGATAGCTTGAGTAACTGCACCCATGATATTTGCACCTGTTGCTAAGAAACCGAATAAGATTGGTGGAGTTGTCCAAGGTACTGTTAAACAAGCAACTGGACAGAATCCAATAAGTGTTAATACATAACCTACTAAAATTGTAATGATTGGAGCAACTACAAATGGAATACCTAAGATTGGGTTTAATACCATTGGGATACCAAATGTAACAGTTTCATTGATGTTGAATAATCCTGGAACGATAGATAATGTAGCGATAGCTCTGTTATCTTCACGTTTACCAAAGATAAAGATTGAGATAACTAAACCAATAGTAACCCCAGAACCACCAAATTCACCAGTCATTTGTAAGAAATACATATTGATAACATTTTTAGGAGTTTCACCTTTATTGAATGATTCAACGTTTGCCAATGCTAATGGAGTAAATAATGCTTCTTTAACTGCTGATAACATGTTATTACCATGAATACCAACTAACCAGAATAACATGATGATGATGTAAATGATAATTACACCTGGAATTGAAGCACCAACTGCTCCTAAAGGACCTTGAATTGAGTTTTTGATAACGTCATTCAAATATAATCCAGTTAAATCATAGCAGAATGAACCAATACAAGCAGTAATGATTAATACTAAAGTAGCTGGAACTAAAACTTCGAATGCACGAGCAACACCTGGAGGTACTTGTTCAGGCATTTTAATTTTTAATGCATCTACTTTTTCTAAAGCACAGAAGATTTCAACTGCTAAGATACCAACGATCATACCAGTAAATAAACCTGTAGCTCCTAATTCGTTTCCGTTGATTGCTGTAATAGTTGCAGCTGTACTTCCTTCTGGAATGAAGTCTAAAACTGTTCCTAATACTTTTCCGGCATCATCAGTTACGTTCATCAAAGCACCGCTTTGAACTGTGTTAGTAACTGATAACCAAGCTGCTAAACCAACTAAACCTGGAACATAACCAGCTCTTTCAGCTCCCATGTTCCAAACACCGATTTCTTGAGAAATCCCTAAAGTGATACCAACTGTGATACAGCTGATAGTACAGAAGTTAACGGCATTAAATGCTGGGTTTAAGAAATCTAAAGCCATGATTGGTTTAAAGAACATACCTAAACCTGTGTCAGCGTTAACTAATACGTTACACCATAAAACCCCAATTGCCCCTGCAATAGTTAAAGGCATGAAGTTTTGGAACGCATTTTTAATTGCAGATAAATATTTGTTTTGACCGCACCACGCACCAGCACGACCTAAAACATCCGCCATCTTGTCCATATTTTTTCCTCCCTTAAATATTTTTTGACACTATTAGTATAAATCATTTAATAGATAAAAGTCAACGGTTTTTAAAATTAAAAGTATGGTACTTTTCACATAATAACTGTGTCTTTATAAAAAAAGCCTTATAATATAAGGCTTTTTTAGGAATTATACAAATTTTTGTCATTAAAAAATTTTTTCCAAATTTTCGAAAACGCTATCATTTTACTGCTGAACTATGACTGTCTGCAATTCAAATTTATCATATCGGTACCTTAAAAACGAATATTCAAAGATCACCCCGGAACTTAAATAAGCTGTCTGTTCTACCTCAAAATATGGCTCATATTCCTTTAAGCCCAGATACTGCTGTTCAAGCTGACTAGATAAATGACCCCTGATCGTCTTATGAGTACTTTGAATTTTTAATTTCAATTCATTTTCAATGTACTGATATATCGAATTTTTCAGATGATCCACTTTCAGATTTGGTATAATCGATATTGGCATATACATAATTTCAATACAGTATGGCTCATCATCAACATTACGTAATCTAATAATATGATAAACAAAAGAACCTTCTTCAATCTGCAGCTTTTTAGAAATATGTTCATCACTGGGAACAACTTCAAATTCAATGATTTCACTCGTGACCTTCGCTTTTCCCTCTAACTGTCTGGTCAACCCATATCCAGCCTGTTTCGCTTTTGTAATATGTTCCGTCGAGGCATCATAATCTTTAACAAAAGTCCCTGCTCCTCTTCGTCGAACGATCAGTCCTTCTTTAACAAGAATATCTAAAGCTTTTTTCATTGTTTCTTTATTACAATGATACGCTACACAAAGCACATATTCATATGGAAGTTTTTGTCCGTAAGTATATTTTTTATCAAATATCTTATTTCTAATATCATCAGCGATATCTATATATTTTACCATAACAATCCCTCCCATTTATAAAATACCATACTTTTATATAATTTGCACGGACTTTTTCCATAACAAAAGACTGTTACTCAAGAATAACAGTCTTTACATTTTTAGTATGAAAATCCTTTACAGTCAGTTTATGATTCTCATAAATACCATAACTGTGGTCTCCTTCTTTAGGCAAAGATATCGATGATGGATTAAAAATATAAATTCCTTTTTCCTTTTTCGCCAGCGGCTTATGAAAATGCCCGTACACCAGTATATCCCCATCATTTAATAAAGGCAAATGATCTTCATTAAACAGATGACCATGGGTCAAAAAGAAATGATGCCCATCTACATCCATCGTCGCAAAATCACTGGTTATCATAAAATCCAGAACCATCTGATCCACTTCACTGTCACAATTTCCTCGCACAGCGGTAATTTTATTTTTTAACGGATTCAGCAAAGCAATAACCTTTTTACAATCATAGTCTCTAGGAAGATCATTTCTAGGACCATGATATAGAATATCTCCTAAAATCACCAGTCGATCAGCCTTTTCCTGATAAAACTGATCAATTGCCTTTTTTGCCCAGTAATAAGAACCATGAATATCAGAAATAAACATTATTTTCATAACACTAAGAAACAGTAAACAAACGTTTACTGTTCAATCCTCCTGATTGTTTTAATAACTACCGGTTCTAAAGGCATATCCTGAAAATTTGTCGCTACATTGGCAATTCTGTCAACAACATCCAGGCCTTCTGTAATTTTTCCAAACGCCGCATATTCCCCATCAAGGTGCGGTGCATCTTTATGCATGATAAAAAACTGTGATGAAGCTGAGTCTTTAACCATTGTTCTGGCCATTGACAGTACTCCCTCTGTATGCTTGAGATCATTATGAATCCCATTACTATTAAATTCTCCTTTAATTGCCACAGTTCTTTTTTCATTCAGATTTCTATCATATCCACCACCCTGGATCATAAATCCTGGAATAACTCTATGAAAGATCAGTCCTGCAAAAAAATCCTGATCAATCAGCTTTACAAAATTCTCTACGGTTATTGGTGCAATTTCAGGATACAGTTCTCCTTTCATAACATCTCCATTTTCCATTTCTATCGCAATTAAAATCTTTTCCATCTTAATCATCCTTTTCTTCTATCAATTCTGCATCAATAATATTTTTATTCTTTCGTTTTCTATTTATATAGAATTTTAACACAAAAAACGCAACAACAATAACTGCCGCACAGACAAACAGCCAAATAATATTTTTTACCTGGTCAAACTGATAAGCAACAGCAACCGTCAAACACAAATTAACAATATTCATAGCTCCTGCTGATTTCGTTTTTCCACCAACCAGAAAATTCAATGACAGTGATGAAGCAACAAACAAACCAACAATTAATAGCACTTCCATAATATCTCCTCCTGTTTCTTTTATATTACCATAAACAGTAAGAGAATTAATCATTATTTTCACATTCATGAACAGTTTATAATAAAGAATCGGTTTTCCCTTTCCCAAAAGATAAAAACACTCCCAACAAACTCATTAACTTCTATACACTATAAACATTCACTAAAATCGTCTTAACCTGATATTCTACAACATGCCTATCAATAAAAACAATGATTTTATCCCCTGTTTCTACATCTATTTATGATACGTTTCGTTTTTCATGATTTTAAAACATCTATAAACCTGTTCCATCAAAATCAGTTTCATCAGCTGATGAGGAAAAGTCATTTTTGAAAAACATAAGCGAAAATCTGCTCTGTTAACCAAATCATTTCCTAAACCCAAAGACCCTCCAATCACAAAATCAATTGTGCTTTTTCCTTGAAGCATACAGGTTTCCAGATGTCGAGAAAACTCAACGCTGTCGAGCTGCTGACCATGCAAATCAAGTACGATAACATACTCACCATTTTTTACTTTAGCTAATATCCTTTTTGCCTCTTTATCTTTGATCTGTATTTCTGTATTTGCACTGATCCGCTCAGGAATCGATTCATCAGCCACCTCAATCATTTCCACTTTACAGTAGCCACCTAATCTTTTTTCATATTCCTTAATCCCGGCCACAAGATACTTTTCTTTCAGTTTTCCAACAGAAATAATTTTAATCTTCATAGTGTCCTCCTGAAACAATATCGACCTGACTGGCAACTTTAATATTATCAAAATCAATCTGTCTTTCCTCAAAGACCTTGAAATAAGTTTCCAACGCTTTATCTTTAGTATTGGCCTCTTGTGATAAATGTGCAAGACAGATTTCCTTAGTCTTATCACCTATGACACTTGCCATAACATTGGCACTGTATTCATTATTAAGATGACCTTTATCCCCGTAGATCCTATTCTTTAAAAACAATGGTCGTTTAGTAGCCATCAGCATCTCAACATCATGATTGCTTTCAAAAATATAATAATCAAGATTTTTCATATAATCCAGGTTTTTCTGACTGACATAACCTGTATCAGTCATATAGAGAAGTTTTTCATACTTTCCTGCAATCACAAACGCAAAAGGGGATGTGGCATCGTGAGAAACTGGCAAAGGTGTAATTTGAAAATGATCTAACTGAATCGTCTGATAATCAACAAACTCATGACTGTGATCTATATCTTTAATACATCCTTTTCCGCAGTAAACAATTTGCTTATCAAAAATAGCAATATTTTTATTATGATCATAATGATCATGCGTCAGTAGTACATGATCAATATGCTTTTCAGTAAATCCCACCTGCTTCATCTTATATAAAAGCTGTTTCCTGCTAATACCACAGTCAATCAGAATTCCATTTCCTTCATCATAAACAAAAATACTGTTTCCTTTAGATCCACTAGCCAAAACATGATATTCCATATTTTCACTCCTTAAAACAAAAATGAGTACATTGTACTCATTTTATTTAAATCCATATTTTTTATTGAATTTTTCAACACGTCCATCTGCACTGGCGAATCTTTGTTTTCCTGTATAGAATGGATGACAGTTTGAACAAGTATCAACACGAATTTCATCTAATACAGAACCGCTTTCGAATTCAGCACCGCATGATGTACAAATAACTTTTACTTTTTTGTAATTTGGATGAATTCCTTTTTTCATAATCTCTCTCCTTCCGCCTTGTAGACTTTCTTCACTACAAAGTAAGTTGCTATAACATAATAGCATTAAATATTGACGAATTCAACCCCTTTTTTTCATTTCAAATTCTTTTCCTCTTAAATAGGCATCTTCTAAAAATAAAGCCAGTTTCTCTTCGCGTTCAGGGTAATCACGACTCATTCTATCGTAGACAATAAACTCATGTTCCTGCGACCGCGCGGCCATACGATCACCAGTCATGACCTCTTTCATTG
Organism: uncultured Bacillota bacterium; assembly: GCA_949290865.1. GTDB lineage: Bacteria > Bacillota_I > Bacilli_A > Erysipelotrichales > Coprobacillaceae > Faecalibacillus. Next base: position 30,729 of record CASETM010000107.1, on the reverse strand, counting down.
CTGCAATCTGGCGCTGTCTTAACGGTTCTTTGGCATCGCCGCCCATCGTCACCAGAAACAATGATTTGGTCAGCGTTTTCATAGTCTTTTGACCATAGGCAAAGCCGTAGGTCCAGACTCTTTGAAACCAGCCCACCAGTTTTGCTGGTGCTTCGCTCCAGAAAACCGGATAAATAAAAACAATCGCATCATTGCGTTCGATCATTTTTTGATACTTCACAACATCTTCAGGAATATCTTTTGATTCATCATAAAATGCTTCTCTTAAATACTCATTTTCAGTGATATCACTTTGAAATTCATCTCTATAAAGATCAGCCACTTCTACCTGATGGCCAGCATCTTTCAATCCTTTGACAAAATGTTCTTTGACCTGATATGTAAAACTGTTATGACTGGGATGACAATAAACAACCATAACTTTCATATTACCACCTCTATCAAAAAAACCTACAGCCTTTAACAGTAAATGCTGTAAGTTTTTTTATTTTAATCTTCAACCTTCATACGTCTGATTACCGCACCTAAAGATATAAGCTTCTGATCAATATTAGCATAGCCACGATCAATATGATAGACATTGCTGATTCTGGTGATTCCTTCAGCAATCAGTCCCGCAATCAGCAGGGCTGCACCGCAACGTAGATCGGTTGCTTCAACATCAGCTCCTTTTAACGGTGTCTTGCCATTGATATAGCACATTGATTCTTCCAGTTCGATGTTGGCTCCCATTTTATTGAGCTGTGCACAGTGTCTGAATCTTTCCGGATAGATCGTTTCAACAATCTGTGACTGTCCTTCCGCCTGGGTCAGCAGCGTTGTTAAAGGCTGCTGCAGATCAGTCGCAAATCCAGGATACACCTGTGTTCTGACATCTACCGGTTTGAAATATTTCTGATCTCCATAAACAATAATACTGTCTCCGACCATTTCCATTTTGATCCCTATTTCTTTAAGTTTTGATATCAACGATTCCAAATGTTGCGGAATGATATTTTGAATGATCACACGTTCTCCTGCCGCTGCTGCCATGATCAGAAATGTTCCTGCTTCGATTCTGTCAGGAATGATTTCATGATAGCATCCCTTAAGATGTTCCACTCCTTCAATTGTTATCGTATCGGTTCCGGCACCACGAATTTTCGCTCCCATTTTGGTCAATAGATTGACCACATCGATGATTTCCGGCTCCTTGGCCGCATTTTCAATGATTGTCTTTCCTTCTGCTTTGACAGCTGCCAGTATGATATTGATGGTTGCTCCAACAGACGCAAAATCCAGATAAATCTTTGTTCCAATCAGTCTGTCAGCCGTAATGATATGCGCTCCATCTTTAAATTCCACCTTTGCACCCAAAGCTTCAAATCCTTTAATATGCAGATCTATCGGTCTTGGCCCCAGAAAGCATCCTCCCGGTGCTTTCATAATGACTTTCTTGCATTTTCCCAATAACGCTCCCATCAGATAGTAAGACGCCCTTAACTTATCAACGGCATCTGATACCAATGGTACATTTTCCATATATGTCGGATCAACGATCAGTCCATCGTTGCTTCTAAGTACCGTACAGTTTAATTCTTTCAGTAAAACAGCAAGTGCATCGACATCGCTGATTTCTGGAACTCCATATATCGTAACAGGACTATCAGATAAAATAATGGCTGGAATTAATGCAACAGTCGCATTCTTTGCTCCTGAAATTTCAACTGTTCCATTTAATTTATGTCCACCTTCAATAGCTATGATTTCTTTCATCCTCTTATCCCCATTTCCATGTATTTTTACATCTTATACTATATTATAAATAATTCAAAAAAACAACTTCTTATCCTCTCATTCCAAAAGAAAATAAATCGTGTGATATTATGATTTTTCTGCTTATTATTAAGATATATCATCAGGAAATATTTTATTCATCAGTATTCTGGCTTTTTCTAAATAGCAGTAAGGCACACAAAATTCATAATTTTCCAAATATGGTCCCATCTTTATTGCCAAACCAGCACCTTTATCCCCACGGCATTGATAGGGGATCTCATGTTCTTCTAATGTCTGTTTAATAATTTCTGTCCAGATCAGCTGTTTTTCAATTAAAAAGCAAAGATCCTCTTCAGTAACTTTTCTTATCTTGCGGTTACGACAAACGGGACATTGATCCTGTTCAAAAACATGAAAACACCTTGAACAATAATTCATCTCTGCTCCTCCTTCCTTTCAACACTTATTAAAATTACAACCATCGAAACAACAGATATATATAATCAGCTGAATATTTCTCATTACAGCAAAAAAATATACTGTTGAAGCAACTGCCCGGTCCCTATAATTGATAGCTGCTGAAACAACAGCAATCACCATAAAAGAACAAAAGTCATATCAGTCAATATATTTATCTCTTGCTTCCCTTCTTATTTTTATTATATCACAAACAAGAAAAAGGGACTCTAATTAGAGTCCCTGATTATTATCTTATTATGCTTTTCCGATGCATCCAAAGATTTCCATTTTTTCTTTAACACATTGTTTAATTGCTTCAGCACCTGGTGCCAATAATTTACGTGGATCGAATCCTTTACCTTCTAAGTCTTTTCCAGCTTCAATGTATTTTCTTGTAGCTTCTTGGAAATATAATTGACATTCAGTGTTAACGTTAATTTTTGATACACCTAAGTTGATAGCTTTTTTGATCATATCTTCTGGAATTCCAGTTCCACCATGTAATACTAATGGTAAGATTCCTGTTTCTTCCTGGATTGCTGCTAAAGCATCAAAATCTAAACCTTTCCAGTTTGCTGGATATTTACCATGAATATTTCCGATACCTGCTGCCAAGAAATCAACACCTAAATCTGCAATCATTTTACATTCTTTAGGATCTGCAACTTCTCCTGCGCCAACAACACCATCTTCTTCACCACCGATAGAACCAACTTCAGCTTCAACTGAAACACCTTTTGAGTGACATAATTCTACGATTTCTTTTGTTTTTTCAATGTTTTCTTCGATTCCATAATGAGAACCATCAAACATGATTGAAGAGAATCCTGCTGCTAATGCTGCTTTTGCTCCATCATATGATCCATGGTCTAAATGTAATGCTACTGGTACAGTGATCCCTAAAGAATCAACCATTGCGCTAACCATAGCAGATACAGTTTTGAATCCAGTCATATATTTAGCAGCTCCTTCAGATACTCCTAAAATAACTGGTGCTTTTAATTCTTCAGCAGTCAATAAAATTGATTTAGTCCATTCTAAGTTGTTGATATTGAATTGTCCAACAGCATAGTGACCTGCTTTTGCTTTTTTTAACATTTCTGTTGCTGATACTAATCCCATAAAAAAATCTCCTTTTCTCTTTTTCTTTTTTAATTTTACTATTTTTTATATATAATTTCCACACTTTTTATATAAAAACACCTCGAAATTATAGGATACCGCTTTCATACTTTCACAAAAAAAGGAAGCGTTACAACTTTGGTAAAGCTCCATCTCTTTTATTTAAAATTACATCGTGTGGAGAACAATATAAAAACTGTAATATTTAAAACGTTAGCAACCAGAAACTGTGAAAGCATTATATATCAATATTTTATTAAATCGATAACGTTTTATTACGTTTGATACTTTGATATAATAAAAATGGAGGTATTCATATGAAAACAAACAATATTGGTCTCATTGGTCTAGGTGCCATTGGAGCACCACTGGCCATTGCTTTTAACAACTGTTATCAGGATCATTTCTTTCTTATTGCCGAAGGCAAAAGAAAAGAAAGAATTCAAAAAGGTATTCTAATCAATAACCAGCTTCATCATTTCACCACCATAACTCCCCACAGCAAAAAAAACTGGATCTCATCATGTTCTGTACAAAATACAATCAGTTAGATCAGGCTATTGAAGATATCTGCAGTTTTGTCGATGACGGCACCAGGATCATTCCTTTTCTAAATGGCATATCCGCCGAGGAGAAACTGGCACAGGTATATGGCAAAGAAAAAATCATTTATGGCCTTACACGTATTGCAGCCATGAACGAAAACGGCCATATTCATTATAAAGATCAAGGATGTTACTATTTTGGTCATCCGCAAAACCCAACTGTCAGTGAAGATGTTTAGGAAATTCATGATATGTTTACCAAAACTGGGATCAGACATAAGATTCTTGAAGATATGTTAGCCGAAAAATGGTTTAAATTTATGTGCAATGTCGGTGAAAACCAGGTTAGTGCCATTCTGGATATCCCCTTTGGCGCCTGGAATGCCAGTGATCACGCCAGTTTTCTGAGAGAAAAAGCTGGGAATGAAGTGTATTTGATTGCCAAGGCCAAAGGAATAAACATCAAACAAGAATGGATTGACAGACAACAAGCCATCTTAAACACAATTCCATATCATAACAACTGTTCGATGGTTCAGGATATCCACGCCAAAAGACAAACAGAAGTTGATATGTTTGCCCTGGAAGTTATCAAAATGGGTAAAAAATATCATATTGCTACACCTGTCAACGAGATTCTCTATCATATGGTCAAGGTGCTAGAAGAAAAAAACAACGGTGTCATCTAAAACAGGGAACCTATTTAGGTCCCCTGTTTTTATTGAAATGCTTTCAGCAGCCTTTGACAGGCATCTTCCAGAACAGAACGTGGTACAGCCAGGTTAAACCTTTCAAAACCTTCCCCGCCAGTTCCAAAAATATAGCCTTCATCCAGCCATATTCCTGCTTCTTCAAGCATCTTTTTTTCTAACGCATCTTTATCCAGACCACACTCCCTGAAATCAACCCAGGCCAGATACAGTCCTTCTGGCTGAATCAGTTTGATGTGAGGCAGATTAGTTTTAAGAAACTCGTCAAAATACATGAAATTATCATAAATATATTCCACAAGTTCATCGACCCACAATTCGCATTCATTATATGCGGTCATGCAGGCAATTGCACCTAAAAAGTTAGGGGCATTAACTCCTACTCTTTCCATCGTCTGCTGATATTTCTCTCTTAAATTCTTATCAGCAATAATAATATTCGATGTCTGTAGTCCCGCTAGATTAAATGTTTTACTTGGCGCTGTTAAAATAACTGCAAAATTTTTATAGGCAGGATCGACATTATAAAAAGGTAAATGAATATGATCTGTATAAACAAAATCCTGATGAATTTCATCACTGACGACGATCACATGATGCTTTTGACATACATCTCCAATTGCTTTCAGTTCTTCTTCCTTCCACACCTTCCCAATTGGATTATATGGATTACAGAGAATAAACATCTTGACATTATTTTCAACGATAGCTTTTTCAAAAGCATCTATATCCATGTTATACTTTCCATTTTCCAGAATCATTGGATTTTCAACAATTTTTCGATGATTCAATTCAATTGAAAAATCAAATGGATAATATACTGGTTTATTAATAATGATTGCATCATCTTCTTTCGTAAAAGCATTGACGCATATTTTTATGGCACTGACAACACCTGGTGTTGGTACGATCCATTCTTTTTCCACTAGAAAATCATGACGTCTTTCCATCCAGCTGATTACCGCATCAAAGTATTCATCAGCGATAAAAGAATACCCATAAACACCCTGTTCTACTCTTGCTTTCAACGCGTTCTGAATCGGCTGTGGTGAACGAAAATCCATATCAGCAACCCACATTGGCAAAACTCCATGAGGTTTATGCTGACTTTCAATTGAATCCCACTTGGCACAGTTCGTTCCGGTTCTGTCAATTACTTCATCAAAATCAAACATTCTTCTCTTCCTTTCTTCATTTATAATACCGTTCTGTCTTTGAACTCATCTTTAGAAAAATGAGCTAATGTAATTCCTAAGGCCATTGACAGATTCAATGAATCAATCTGATGACTGTGGGGAATAAAAATACTCTGTCCATAATCAAGATAATCATCAGGCAGACCACTGCTTTCATTCCCAAAAATCAAGGAATGATTACGTTTTGGATCTTTCTGAACCTGATGAATATTTTTTGCTCCTTTTAGCATAAGAGGATAAATATCATGATCAGGAAATCTTTCAATATAATCCGCAAAACTGTCAAAGTACTCTACACGCAAATGAAAGATTGCTCCCATCGACGAACGCAGTACCCGTGGGTCAAAAATATCGACTCCCGGGCGAATGATTGCCAGATTCCGATAATGAAAGCCCAGCATCGTTCGCATGATCGTTCCCATATTTCCCATATCTCCAGGATTAACAAGTACGACATGATTTCCTTCCTGCAACGTCATTTGATATTTTTTTATAACTGCTATCGCAAAGCAGTTTTCTTTCTTAGACAGTTTTTCTATCGTATGATCACTTTCAATCAGTTCAATGTGCTGTTCTTGACAAATCTGCGCAATAATTTTCAAACCAGAATTTTTATAGGAATTGCTTTTTATATAAACCCTCCATACCAGTTCTGGTTTGTTCTTCAACAGCTCGATCGTTTCAAAAACACCTAAAGTATACGTATACTCAGCATCTTTTTTATAAGCTTTAATCTTCATCGATAATTCCTTTAATACGTTTTGTTTCTTCTTCTACACTCTCTTTAAGAGATAAAAAATGATCTTTATCAAAATTTGCGCCCTGATCAATCAGATTCAATAATTTTTCATAATTGCGACATGCCAGCTGCATCTGTGAATATTTAATAACAAAATCCAGTTCATTTCCGGCATCTGCAGTAATTTTATTTGTTTCTTTATACAGTTCTTTAAATTGTGTATCCAGATCCACTTTTGGTTTTCTTTTAAAAAACATATACAAGACCTCCTCTTCGTTTATTATACTATCACAATTTATGAGGGTTTTAAATTGATTTCAATGATTTCACCCTTTCCCAACTTTTTATTGTGAAACTCCAAACTTTCATTTCCGAAGCAGCAAAGATTCGTGTAAAATCATCTTTCCATTTTCTGTATCATTTATATCATCGCAAGTCTGTTCTGATGGTAGCAGATTCGCTTTCCCAATGAAAATAGATCGACAGCTAAAATCATCAACTCTCTTCAACATTATAGCATACAGCTGAATTTATGCTATAATAGCCTCGAGGTGAAACTATGCAAAAACTCGCATGTCCAAAATGTCATAAACCATTACACTTAGAAAACAAAACTTTAAAATGTGACAGTCATCACTGTTATGATATTGCCAGGCGCGGCTATATCAATTTGCTGCTGAATCCAGATAAAGCAACAAACAACCCTGGTGACAGCAAAGAATCGCTGCTGGCCAGAAAAGCCTATCTGAATCAAGGCTATTATGATGTGATCCTGGAACAAGTCACTGCTTTGATCAAACATTACAGAAAACAAGATCAGCTTTCTATTCTCGATCTGGGATGTGGAGAAGGTTATTATACCAAAGGTTTGAAGGAACATTTCCCTGACAGTGATATCTATGGTCTAGATATCTCTAAAACAGCCATCGACATGGCCACCAGATATCGTAAAGACATCACCTGGATCGTAGGCAATTCCAAGAATATTCCACTTCTTGATCACAGCCTGGACTTTGTCTGTGCTCTGTTTACCGTTGTCAATCGCGAAGAATTAAGCAGGATCTTAAAAAAAGGCGGCTATATCATCCATGTAACAGCCAATCCCCGTCATCTGATTGAAATTAAAGAACTGATTTATGACGAAATCAAAATCAAGAGCGACAAATATCTGCGTTTAGGTTTTCCTGAAGCAAAAAGCGTGCAGTTTGTAAAAAAAGTTCATATTGATAACAGAGAAGATGTCTTAAATCTATTAAAAATGACGCCTCACTACTATCACATCAAAAAAGAAAAAAGAGGCGTGCTCGATACAATTCAGGATCATGATATTACAATCGATATTAAAATAACTGTCTATGCACTATAAAAAAGAACATACGAAACTGATCCTGACCATTGATGAAACATATCATGGCCAGACAATTCTGGACATATTCCAGAATCTGCATCTTTCCCGTAAGACCATCCATCTTCTCCAGCAGCATAAAGCCTATCAGTTAAATGGCCGCTATGTCCCTGTCACTACTGCAGTCAACAAGAATGATCTTTTTACTGTCACAGCTTACACAACTGGTCTGGATTATCAGCCCCAGCCCTATCCTCTAGATATCGTCTATGAAGATGAACTGCTGTGCATCGTCAATAAACCAGCGCATACGATCATTTATCCAGAACATAAAGATGGGCTCAATACATTATGCAACTATGTTGCCTATCACTATCTGCAGACCAGACAATATTACCCTGTACGCTGTCTTCATCGTCTTGATAAAGACACAACCGGACTGGTCATGTTCAGCAAATGCAGTCTGCTGCAGCCATGCTTTGATTCGATGATCAGTTCCAAAGCCATCAGAAAAACATATCTGGCAGCAGTCACTGGCCATTTCAGTAAAAAAGCACTCACTGTCAGCAAGCCCATTGGTCATGACCGGCATCATAAGCAGAAGATGATCATTTCTTCAACTGGCAAAAAAGCTGTCACTCATATTCGCCAGAAACTGATCAGAAAAGATTATTCACTGGTTGAATGCCAGATCGAAACTGGGCGAAAGCATCAGATCAGAGTCCATTTAAGTTCTCTTTCCCATCCTTTGCTTGGTGATGAGCTTTATGGCAGCAAAAGTCCTTATATTGACCGCATGGCATTGCATGCCTGGCGACTGCAGTTTGAGCATCCGCTTACACATAAAAAAATGGATATCATATGCGATATCCCTGATGATATGAAGAAACTGTTTTAACTGTTTCTTCTTTTTAATTGTCCTGACAGTTCAAAGTAAAGATCGCCATCGACTTTAAATTCCACTTTGAAACCGTCATCTTTTTCTCCATAATAAAGATCAACCATTGTCAATGGAACAATTTCTTTTTGATAATGCATGCTTAACTGTTCAACATAAAAATGACGGTGTTTGTCATAATCCATCAGATCCATGGCCCACTCAATATACTTGGCATTATTCATATGCTGATTGATATCAATATCATTATACAGGACCTGACGTCTGGAAACATGCTGTGTCTGAATATCTTTGCGTACCGGTTCATAGCTTTCTACAAAAGGCTCATACGGTTCGATATCAGGTATCGTTATCCCTGCCATCTGTGGTTTAACGATTCTTCTTTTATGTATGTCAATCAATGTCCACAATGAATAAATACCACCTATCACTTCATCCTGACTGGTAATATCATATGTTCTTTCAAACTGGACTCTTCCTGCCCCTTTGGCACGAGTCATGATTGTGATGATTTCTTCAACCATGATTGGTCTTTTCAGTTTTAAGGTCTGTTTAGAAAGTATCCAGCCATATTTTCCTTTAAGGCTGTCATTCCACATTCCAATTTCTATTCCATTGACTGTTGCCAAATCGGTCAGCAGTGATAAAAGATGAGCAAGTTTATATTCTGTTAGATAATCAGATTCCTGATAAATGACCTGTCTTGTAATTTGTGTTGGTGTGTTTTTCATTCTATCCCTCTTTGCTTTATTCTATAAGAATAACTATAATATATTTATCAGAAAAAATAAAGTTTATCAAAAACAGCAAAAGATGACATAATATTTTTTTCTATACTATTTGTCTTTTTTTTAGTATAATATAGTAAAAATAAAAAGGAGTAGTCACTTATGGATGATTTATTGTTAATTGTTCCGGTTCTGGTTTTTATTATTCTACTATGGTTTTTATATTTGATCGTTAACTATATCGTAACAATTGTCAGAACAACAAAAAAAGATAAAACAATGGTTTGTGGTTTAAATACACAGGGAAAAATTTTTTATTCCGTGATCACTGTGATCTATCTTGCTGTAATGATCGGTATGATTTATCTGATGATCAGCGGTTATCTGAAAAACGGCATCGATGACGTCTATCTGCCCCTCAATATCTTAACAATTTCAACACTTGCCTATAACTATCTGCTGCAGTTCATCATCTTCTTTGGACAAAGACAGATCCTTATTGGCAGAGTGATTTTTGATTACAGGAAAATAAAAAGAGTTACTTATCCTAAAGCAACAAAATTAAGATTTGCTTATGGGCAAAGAACATTGGAAACAAATATCAGATTTATCGATGATTCTCTACTAAAAAAATCTTTGCAAAGAACAAGATAAAAGCAGCTTTGATCTAAGCTGCTTTTTCATTAGGATCAAACTGGCTGTAATACAGCTGATGATAATATCCTCTTTTCTTTAACAGTTCCTGATGATTTCCCACTTCAAGAATATGACCATTATCCATTACAATGATGGCATCTGCATTAACAATGGTCGATAAACGATGCGCAACAATAAATGTTGTTCTCCCTTTCATCATTTCATCAAACGCTCTTTGAATCTGCAGTTCGGTACGGGTATCAATCGAACTTGTCGCTTCGTCAAGGATCAGCATTGGTGGGTGTGTCAGCATGATACGGGCAATCGAAATCAGCTGTTTCTGTCCCTGTGACATATTTCCGCCGTCTTCTTCAACCAGCGTATCATAACCTTGCGGTAACGACATGATAAATTTATGAACCCTGGCTTTTTTGGCAGCCTGAATAATTTCTTCATCACTGGCTTCTGGTTTCCCATAGGCAATATTTTCGCGAACGGTTCCTTTAAACAGCCAGCTGTCTTGTAAAACCATGCCATAAAGCTTTCTTAAGTCATTTCTGTTCATCCGCAAAGTATCAACCCCGTCGACATAAATATGACCATGCTGCTGATCGTAAAAACGCATTAGAATATTGATCAATGTCGTCTTGCCACAACCGGTCTTTCCAACGATGGCAACAGTCTGTCCAGACTGCGCTTCAAAATGGAAATTCTGAATCAGCGGTTTATGTTCTACATAGCGAAAATCCAGTCCTTTGATGACCACATGTCCTTCAACCTTGTCAGGAAACTGCGGATCTTCAACTTCCTGAATATCTTTTTCATCAAGCAGGTCAAATACCCTTTGACTGGCTGCCAGAGCAGTCTGCATTTCTGACATGACCGATGAAATCTCATTAAATGGCTTTGTATACTGATTGGCATAAGTCAAAAAGCTAGATAAAATACCAACACTGAATGCACCATTTAAAACCTGCATTGCTCCGAACACACCAACAGCAGCATAAACGATACTGTTGACCAGTCTTGTTGTTGGATTGATCAAAGCCCCATAAAACTGTGAGATAACCCCACTTTGATGCATTCTTTGATTAATTTCATCAAACTTTTCTTCATTGATCTGCTGATAATCAAATATATTGATAATTTTCTGATTGCCGATCATTTCTTCTGAAAAAGCGTTCATTTCCCCTCTGATAGCCAGCTGTTCCTGAAAATAACGATGCGTTCTTTTCACGATAATCGAAGCTACCAGTAAAGACAGTGGTGTTAAAACAATAACAATCATCGCAACAAACAGATTGATAAATGCCATAATCAAAATAGTACCAACAATGGTTGCAATTCCTGTCAGCAAAGACGTAAAACTTTGCAGCAGTCCCTGACCAATCAAATCTATATCATTGATCAGACGGCCTAAAATATCTCCATGGCCGGTACCGTCAATATATTTTAAAGGTAAAACCTGGATCTTATCAAAAACCCTGTTTCTTAGATCGTTGGTAATCTGATAGGTAACCGTATTGGTCAGCTGTCCCATGATCCACTGAATGACTGCTCCCATTAAAATGATAACAGCGATTACGATCAGTTTCTGCACAAGACGGTCAAAATCAACCGCTCCTTTACCAACAAGAATATCAATAGCCTGTCCTAACAGAACTGGCGTAACCAGCGTCAAAACAACTGAAGCAATTGACAATACCATCAGTAAAACAATCAGTTTCATATATGGACGACAATAGCTCAACAGTCTTTTTATCGTTATATTATCCATGAAGATCACCATCCTGTCTGTTTTGTGATTCATATATTTCTTTATAGACCGTACAGTTCTTTAAAAGCTGATCATGGCTGTCAAAACCGACAATTTCACCATGATAAAGAACCATGATTCTTTCACATTTTTTCAAAGATGATGCCCGTTGTGAAATAATGATCTTTGTCATATTTTTCAAAGACTGCAAACCTTTCTGTAAAGCAGCATCAGTAGCATAATCCAGAGCACTGGAACAGTCATCCAGAATCAGCACTGGTGAACGCTTGACCAGGGCACGGGCAATGGTCAGTCTTTGCCTTTGCCCACCAGAGAAATTCTTTCCGCCCTGAACGACCGGACTGTCTAAACCATCTTCCAGATTATCAACGAATTCACGAGCCTGGGATATTTCCAGAGCCTGTTCGACAACATCCTGATGATAATCATCCGCCATACACAGATTATCTCTCACTGTTCCCGAAATCAAAGAGGTATTCTGCAATACATAACTGATCTGTTTTCTTAAAAATGACAAACGGTAATCTTTGATATTTTTTCCAAAAAGCTGAATTTCTCCACTGCTGACATCATAGTTACGGCCAATCAGATTGACCAGGGTACTTTTTCCAGCTCCAGTTCCTCCAATGATTCCTATTGTTTCTCCCTGATAGATTGTAAAATTCAGATTCTGTAATACATTTTTATGATGATAGGCAAAACTGACATTTTCAAAACGAATACATTCCTGCTGCATATCAAGCTGCTCAAGATGACCCTGATCTACCACATGAGGATTTGTTTCCAGCACCTCGAAAATTCTTTGATAACTGGCCGTTGCGCGATTATAGATTGACAGCACATTAGCAAAAACGATCAGAGCCTGCAGAATGCTGTTCATATAATTGACCAGTGCAATAACTTCTCCCTGACTCAGCAAGCCATCATACACCTGGTAGCCACTGGCATAGATGATGATGATAATCGCAAAATTAACGATCAGATAGGTAAATGGATTCAACAAAGCCTGGATCTTTCCGACTTTGACCTGTTCATCTTTTTGCATCTGAGTTTCCTTTTGAAACCTGTCAACTTCATGATCCTGATTGGAGAACGCTCTGATGACACGAACACCTTTGAGATTTTCACGAGCAATCAAAGCAATCTTATCAAGCAGCTTCTGGATCCTTGAAAAATAAGGCATCGAAATAATTGTAATCGACAGCATCGCTACAGCTAGAATAATCGCACCAAAAACAAAGATCGAAGATAATACCCCACTGATCATAAAAGCCATAAATAACGACCCCATCATCAAAAAAGGCGCTCTTGATGTCAAACGGATCGTAAAAGCTACCGCCAGCTGAATCTGTACAACATCATTGATCAGTCTGGTCACCAGTGAAGGTGCCGTCAGTGCATCCAGATTGGCATCATCATAACAGTTAATCTGATGATACATATCCTTTCTTAGTGCCGTTCCAACACTTTGTGATGTTTTTGAAGCATACCACTGACACACCAAAGCAAACAAATATCCAAAACCTGCCAGAGCCAGCAAAATCACTCCACAGATAATGATATAATGTCTGTCCTGATTTTTGATACCTTGATCAATAACTGAAGCCATTACCAAAGGCACACACAGTTCCAGAACAGCTTCAAATATCTTAAACATAAATCCCGCAGTTGCGCTCCATTTATAGTCTTTGATATATTTCAACAATTTCATGAATTTCACCTCGGCTTTATTATAAAAAAAATCACTATATATGTAAAATATATATAATATATAATATTCATATCTTTATGATATAATGAAATATATTCAGGAGGATAAACATGGATATCAGACAAATGACCTATTTTAAAACCATCGTTGAACAGGGAACGATATCAAAAGCTGCCAAAGTACTGCATATGGCTCAGCCGCCACTGTCCATGCAGCTTAAGCAGCTTGAAAACGAACTGGAAGTGACCCTGATCAAAAGAAACAATCGTCAGATCGAACTGACCCAGGCCGGTCAGCTGTTTTATAAACGCTGTCTGCAGATCCTTGATCTGACCGAAATCGCCAGAAACGAAATCAGACAGTCTTATCATGAAGTTCTGAGAATTGGCATTACATCTTCAAATGTGGCTTTGATCCAACAGCCAAAAATTAAAGCTTTTATTACCAGCCAGCATCATATCAGCTACACTATCCACGAAGGCTCCACTTATGAAATGCTTGATTTACTGTTGTCTCATAATATTGATCTGGGAATCGTCAGAACCCCATTTGATTCTTCTCTCGTCAATGCTGTTTATCTGGAAAAAGAGCCAATGGCTGCCATTGGTAATAAAGATTACTTTCTTACAGAAAAAAACAGCATGAGTGATTTTAAAGACGTGCCCCTGATCATCCATCGTCGCTATCTGCAGCTAATTACCGACTATTGTCTCAATCAGCAGTATCAGATCAATCTTAAAGTGTGCTGTGATGACAGCCGCACTTCTCATATCTGGGCAGCAACTGGAATCGGTGTTGCCATTGTTCCAATGAGCAGTCTCTCTCTGGAACATGATCCTTCATTGATTGCTGTTCCTTTAAAAGATGAAGCCCTGTATACCGGTATTGCCTTAATAACCCGCAAAAACGAAAAACTGAGTACTTCACTTACTCAGTTTATTGCTCAGTTTCAGTGACCCGCTTTGACATACTTATGGTCTGCCCGCAGGCAGACCATCATCCTCATTTTCAATTCTATCCACATATTGACTTTTTATACCATTTTAGAAACAGACATAAACATACCGACCAAATCTGACATATTCCGTTTTCTTTCTGAGAATCTTGTCTTTAATCTGAAAATGTGCTGCCCGTAATTCGCTGTCCATTTCTTCATAGCTGACCAGAACCAGTTTATTACATATTTTTCGTGCTGAACGAATGATCGAACATTGCTCATGATAAGTGATGGGAGTATAGAGATTATAAGGAATATCGATGATTGCCACATCATAATGGTGATGACACTGATTGATGTCACCTCTTGTAATGAGCATGCCATCATAACCAAAGTAAATCAGATTATTTCTGGCCTTCCATGATATTTCTCGGGAAATATCAAAACCACAGATATTGTATCCTAAGGCCAACCCTTCCAGAACAACCGTCCCCATGCCACAGCAGGGATCAACGATTGTCCTGGTCTTATCATTTTCTCCAGCAATATTGATCAGCGTTCTAGCCAGTCTGATATCCAGCGAATTGGAAAATGTATTGGGCTTGCTATCATGTTTTTGCCAAGAAGGTACACCATGATGATAATCCCCCACCAGCCACAGATCGTTGACCTTGCTTAAGGCAATGACATGACGCGGATGAACCATATCGACACTGCCATCTACATACCATGAAATATCCAGACATTTTTTTAGACTATCCTGGTAGTCAACATGAGTCGTTGGATTTTTCAGATAGATGATCTTGAAATCCTGATAGTCATGATGCTGCTGACTTAGTTTTTTCAGTAGCTTATCAAAATCATTGGCCTTGGCCCAGATATCAATCTTTCCTTTAATAAAGACACTGGTATCAACGTCAATATCCTGATTTGTAACCAGACATTGCTGAAACTCCTGATGAAACAGATATTTGTATTCCAGAAGGCATAGTTGCTGATCTTCTGGCGGATAATTAAACAAGTAAAAATATTCTTTCATAATGTTTCCCTTTTCTAAATGTGTTATATTATTCTAGAGGTGATTAAATGAGTGTATTCCATCAATTAAAAGAAAAGTACAGTCGTGATCAGTTACTGATCATTCTGATCTTTGTCAGTATGTTCTTTCCGTTTTATATATGCTGTCCAATACTGATTATAGAATTCATATATCTATTGTACACAAAAAAGGCGGTATCCGCTTTTCAAAATACGCCAAAAGTGATATTTATTTTTATTTTTTTAGGTATATCTGCTCTTGTTTCCCTGATCTATCAAAACTGGGTCGGAGTTGGTACTGTCGCTGCCTTGTTTATCGCAGCAACCCTTATGGTCTATTATCGCCAGCATATCACTGTAGATATTTTTGAACTCGTTTTAGATATGTTAGTTGTTTTTTCTATTTTCTGGGCTATTTATGGTCTTTATGAACAGATCCAGATCCTGCAGCGTTTAGGTGTTGATCATTTCACATTGAAAGTCTACAGCCGCAGAGAAAACAGATTGAACAGCGTCTTTTTCAATGCCAATTATTATGCAATGATGATCGAATTTCTGATCATGACCATTTTCTATAAGGTCATGACTACAAAAAATATTAAAAAAATCATTTTCTACATTCTGGTTGGCTTGCTGAATTTATTCATGCTGTATATGACAGGATGTCGAACTGCTTTGATTGCTATTGCTGGTGCCATGGTTATTTTTCTGATTGTTAACAGAAACTATAAAATATGTGCTGTAATCGGTACCGGTTTATTAGCCATCCTGGCTTTCTTTATCGTGAATCCAGAAAAATTCCCACGTATTGAACGAATCGTTTCAAACTTTGATGTCAGAATGAAAATATGGAAATGCGCTATTGAAGGCATCAAACATCATCCTTTATTTGGTCAGGGACCTTTTACTTATGTCATGATCAGAGATATTTATAATGGTCATCTGACTCAGCATGCACACAGTGTGTATCTTGATCCAATATTATCATTTGGATTTGTTGGTCTATCGACATTGATTCCTTATGTTGTCGACAACTGTCAAAGACTATGGCAACTTTTTAAGGAAAAGGAACATAAAAGCTATGTTGCTTTAGTTATCAGTTTTATCGTTGTTGTTCTGCTGCACGGTATTTTCGATTATACGATCTTGTGGATTCATACACTGCTATTTTTCTTACTGGTCTTATCAAGCTTTTCAATGTTTAAAAATACACATTAAAAAAACATATCATCGGATATGTTTTTTTTGATGTTCGTTATGATCATTCGCAGCACTCTATACGAAATATTCTTTAATATGCGATAAAAAAAGAAATTAACAGTTATGATCACGATAAACAAAATCAACAAAAAAGAGAGATTTTTTCATAGTCGCTTTTATGAAACTCTCTCTTGTTTTTATGATTATTGACAGTTGATAATGGCCTGTGCTACTGCTTCCGTAACCTGTTTATCAAAAATTTTTGGCATGATATAATCTTCACTTAAATCTTCATCACTGATCGTATGAGCAATCGCTTTAGCAGCGGCCACTTTCATTTCTGGAGTAATTGAAGGAACCCTGGCTTGTAAAGCCCCTTTAAAGATTCCTGGAAAAGCCAGAACATTATTGATCTGATTAGGAAAATCAGAACGTCCTGTTCCTACGACTCTTACTCCTGCCGCTTTGGCTTTTTCATACGTAATTTCTGGTTCAGGATTAGCCATCGCAAAAATAACAGGATCGCTGTTCATTGATTTCACCATTTCTTCACTGACCAGATTAGGTTTAGAAACACCGATAAATACGTCTGCTCCTTTAAGTGCATCTGCTAATGTTCCTGACAGTCCATCAGGGTTGGTTATTTCACATAATGCCTTTTTGTGAGGAATCAGTCCTTCCTGACGATCTTTATGTAAGATTCCAAATTCATCAACCGCAATGATCTTACCTGCACCCGCTGTATGGAGCATCTTGATAATGGCAGTTCCCGCTGCACCAGGACCATTTAAAACAACAGTAATATCCTTAATATCTTTTTTAATGACCCTTAAAGCATTGTATAACGCTGCCAGAACAACAACAGCCGTTCCATGCTGATCATCATGGAAAACCGGGATATCCAGCATAGCATCCAGTCTTTCTTCGATTTCAAAACAGTCTGGAGAAGCAATATCCTCCAGATTGATACCACCAAAACAAGGGGCAAGATTTCTGATTGTTGTAATCAGCTCTTCTTTGTCCTGAGTATCAAGACAGATTGGAACTGCATTGACATTACCGAATTTTTTAAACAATGCTGCTTTCCCTTCCATAACAGGAATCGATGCCTTGGCACCAATATTTCCCAGTCCCAGAACTGCAGTTCCATTTGAAACAACAGCAATCGTGTTGGCTTTTGTCGTATAACGATAGACTTCTTCTTCATTTTCTGCAATTTGACGACATGGCTGTGCCACTCCTGGTGTATAAACGACAGACATATCATCCATTGTTTCGATATCACAGTTTAATTCCATATGAATTTTTCCATGATATTTTTCATGTAATTTTAACGCTTCATCATAATAACTCATTTTTTATCACCCGCTTATTATTATACACATATTCTTCTTGAGAATATAGAATTATTTATCTAAAACATAGCCATGATCCATCGGACCTGAACCACTGCCTAGATCAAGCATCGCTGCCAATGCTCCAGAAATATAGTCTTTGGCTTGAAAAACAGCTTCTTCCAAGGTTTCACCTTTCGCCAGATATGATGCAATCGCACTGGACAGAGTACATCCTGTTCCATGCGTATTGTCATTACTGATACGTTTTCCTTTAAACCACTGATAGCCATTTTTCTGATACAGCAGATCATTAGCGTCATTAATTTGATGTCCTCCTTTAACCAGAACTGCACAGCCATAACGCTGATAAATGATTCTGGCGGCCATAATCATGTCATTTTCATTTTTGATCTGCATATCAGATAAAACCTGAGCTTCTGGAATATTAGGTGTGAGCACTGTTGCCAAAGGCAGCAAATATTCCTTTAAAGCTGCAATTGCTTCATCGCTAATCAGTTTTGCTCCACTGGTAGCCATCATGACCGGATCCACAACGATATAACGTGCATGATATTCTTTAAGCTTTTCAGCAATTGCGATGATCAAATCACGGCTGGATACCATTCCTATTTTTACACTTTCTGGATAAATATCCTGAAAAACACTGTCCATCTGAGCCTGCAGGAACTGCGGTGTCACTTCCATGATATCACTGACTCCTGTTGTATTTTGTGCCGTTAAGGCAGTAATGACTGACATAGCATAAACACGATTTGCCAGCATTGTCTTGATATCTGCCTGAATTCCGGCTCCACCACTGCAGTCACTTCCAGCTATGGTCAAAGCCACAGGCATTTTCTGATGTATTAGCCGTTCCATTTTAATTTTCAGCTGCCTGGCACTTTCACAAACATTCTCGCTCGCAAAAACAGCACTGACAACCGCAATCCCATCAATCCCGCTGCCTGTTAACTGAATCAGATTATCCAAAGTGATGCCACCAATAGCAATCACTGGTAAATTGATATCCTGGCAGATAGCTTTTAATGTCTGGAAAGACACAGCTGTCGCATCATCCTTTGTAGCAGTGGAAAATACCGCACCGACGCCAAGATAGTCAGCACCATTTTCATAAGCCTGTCTGGCTTCTTCAAGGTTATGTGCAGAAACACCAATGATCTTATCTGCTCCCAGCAGCTTTCTGGCTTTAGTAAGTTCGCAGTCATCCTGACCAAGATGAACGCCATCGGCATCGATAGCTTTAGCCAGTTTCACATCATCATTGATAATCAGTGGTACATGATACTGATGACACAGTTCTTTGATTTCCAGTGCTTCCTGATAAAATGTATCATAATCCAGGTTTTTCTCTCTTAACTGCAGCATGGTCACGCCACCCTTTAAAGCAGCTTCAACCTGACTAAATAAAGTTTTCCCTTTTAACCAGCGACGGTCCGTTACAGCATAAACAAGCAACTGTTTTTTATCGAATTTCATATTTAGCCCCTCTTTCCAATGTTTTTCCATCCATTTGACTGATAGCATCAATTATACGATTTCTATACGTCGCATTTCCTTCATGATCGGCCATATGTGTTTTAGCAATCTCTCCAGCCAGTCCCATGGCACAGACAGCTGTAGCTGTCGCTTTCAATATCTGCCCAGGATTTGCTGCAACAAATGCCGCAATTAGTCCAGAAAGCTGACAACCTGTACCCGTTACTTTCGCCATGTCTGCTGTTCCATTGTAGATGACATAACATCGCTGACCATCACTGACCAAATCAATCGCTCCTGTTACCGCAATCACAGTTTTCATTTTTCTGGCATAATTTTTCACAAAACCAATCCACTGTTCCAGATTACCCTCAGTCATTATATCTTCATCATCGACATCAACACCTCGAATATGTCCCTGCTGCAAAGCCAGCATCTTAATTTCTGACAGATTTCCTCTAATAACCTCAAAATCGATACATTTCAAAAGTTCAAAAGCTGTTCTTGTTCTGAACTGACTGGCTCCGACCCCTACAGGATCAAAAACCACAGGATGATGAAGCTGATTAGCCTTAATCCCTGCTCTTTCCATGGCAATGACTGTTCTTGAATTCAGTGTCCCAATATTAATATTCAGTCCGTTACAGCTGGCAGTGACCTCTTCAACTTCTTCCTGGTCATCTGCCATGATCGGACTGGCGCCACAGGCTAATACAATATTGGCTACATCGTTAACAGTCACATAATTTGTTATATTATGAATCAGTGGTCTGCACTGACGTAAACGTGTTAATATTTCTTCCATATTTCCTCCTTTTCAACAAAAAAGCAGAAGTCCTGAAAGAATCTTCTGCTTACCTTTACTGTTTCCCTACGTTGGCATTATCCAAATCAGGTTATGGGTCTAAGTCTAAAGCTTACTCTCAGCGAATGCTCCCCGTTTCTTTTGTTAACTCTATTATAAATTTCCAGCAGTTAAATGTCAAAACATCATGTTTTATGCTATAATACTTCAAAAAAAAGGAGTACGAAAATGAAAAAACCAA
Organism: uncultured Bacillota bacterium; assembly: GCA_949290865.1. GTDB lineage: Bacteria > Bacillota_I > Bacilli_A > Erysipelotrichales > Coprobacillaceae > Faecalibacillus. The sequence continues at coordinate 10,050 of CASETM010000107.1, read as the reverse complement.
TAATTGCAATTATTCCACTTTATGATAGAGAAAAAAACAGCTACTGGATGTTACCAGGCTATATGAAAGGAATTGAAGAAGCTGGTGGCATCGGCGTTATGTTGCCATTAACTCACGATGAAGAGACAATCAGGCAGCTGGCATCAGCTTTCGATGGTTATCTTTTTACTGGTGGTCAAGATGTCTCACCTGAACTTTATAACGCTACAGACAGAGAAAAATGTGAAGAACTGTGTTTAGAAAGAGATCAAATGGAAAGCCTTTTATTAAAAGAAGTCATCGCTCTTGATAAACCCGTCCTGGGCATCTGTCGTGGAATTCAGATGCTGAATTCAATTCAAGGCGGTACTCTTTATCAGGATCTTCCACAGGATCATCCTTCATCTACTTCTCACCGCATGAAGGCTCCTTATGATCGTGCAGCTCATTTGGTCGATGTTGTCAAAAATTCACTTTTAGATGATATTCTTGCGGTTGACCAGTTTGGTGTCAATAGCTGTCATCACCAGGCAGTCAAAACAATCGGTCAAGACCTGGAAGTTGCTGCTATTAGTGAAGATGGACTGATTGAAAGTGTATATATGCCTCAGCGTCATTTTGTTTTAGCTGTACAGTGGCATCCGGAATTTTTCTTAAATGATATGCATTCACAAAAGATTTTTAAAGCTTTAGTGGATCACGCTCAAAAATAAAAATTTTTTCCTCATAAATTTTCAAAATGTGCCAAAACTAAATCAGGAGGTGCATTTATGAAATTCTGTATTACGAATGGTAATTATCATATTTTTCTATTAATGATCAAAAATCATAAAGATCAGCGTTTTCAGTTAGATAACGTCCATCAGTCTGATTTTGATCTTGTTTTTGAAGTTTATTCATCATTAAAAGAAGATACCATTATTTCCGTTTTAACCCAAGAATTACGCTATTCTCCTTTTATGTATCTTTGTCCACTATATAAAGTGATTCCCTATACAAAGAAAATAAAAAAAGGAACTCCAGCAAAAACAACTCACCCGTTGCAGCTTGCATATGAATAAGACCCAAGAACAGTCCTGGGTCTTATTTTTCATTAATTTCTTTGACTTCTATAATTTCCTGATACATATCATATTCATAATCATGAATCGCACGATGTTCATATTCTATTTCTCCTGTCTGATGATCATAAGGATCTCTTCTTATAAACGTCTTGGCAGGAATCAGATCAGTCTGAAACTGCTGTGCTGATGGAATTCGGAAGGGATCGATATGTCCAAAATAGAACTGCCTTTGCAGTTCACTATGATTTCTGAATCCACTGCCACCAAAACTGCAGTCACAGAACAAAAAGCCATAGGGTTCGATATAAAATCTAGCCCAGTCATGATTGCCGATAAAATCCGGTGTACAGTATAAACCAGACTGCCAGGTAGCTGGTATCCCAGCAATGCGGCATAATGTGATAAACAGGGTCGCATAGATTCCACAGTCACCTTTCCATCCCGTCGCCATATACTCACTTAAACAAGGCAAAGTAATATATGATCTTACATAAGAATAAGGAATATGTGTTGTGATATAGTCATAAATCTTTTTTGCTTTTAACAATGGATTGGTTTCATTTTGAATAATATCCATTGTCAGCTGTCTTAAATATGGCGTAAAAACAATATGAGGGGGACATTCCTCAAGAAAATCATTCATCTGACTGTTTTTAACCACTTTTTCATCCAATTCCTGATAAACAACATGATTAACAAATTCATATTCAACAGAAAACTCCTGATCTGGCTGCAGTTTCTGTTCAAAATAAACACTTCTCTGGGGTGCCTCATTGCCATTTATCTGCTGATACTGCGGCGTGCTTTTTATTATTTTAACGTCTTCTGCCTGTGCATAGGCAATAGGTACAGGCAGCCATACCCTGACCGTTTTTCCAATTTCTTCATATTCAGGTTTGATTTTCATAGCTACTTTAACACGTAGCTTGTATTTAACATCTTTTTTTGTCATAATATGACGAATAATTTCATCTCTGTTTTCTTTTTCTGCTGTCGGTTTTTTTAAACGTTTCAGATAAACTGGTCTTGTCTTGATAAGATTATCATAGAAATCATCTTTGAATTTCATCACACCTTCAACAAATAAAAATTCAAATGCATTATCTTTAAACAGCTGATCAAATTCTTCTTCCGTAAAATTTTCAAGATGTTCCTGACAAATGCTGATTGCCTCACTCCGTGTGTAAATAAATCCCTGAGGCAGACGTTCAATGATTTCTTTTTCAAGTAACAGCCTTTCTTTTAATGGCAAAGGGATATCTTTCTTCATTCTTAAATCAATCATTTCTTTCATTAGATCAAACTGTCCATTCCATTTTAATTTCATTAGATCCTCTGGTAACGGAATGTTTAATGTTTCTATTTTCAATTCCTTCAACTCCCTTACTGATATTTATATTATAAATAAATCACAAAATAAAAAGCAATCCCTACAACCGTTTCTCTACTTTTCAACAAAAAAAGACCGAAGTCATTTCGATCTCATTTTATAAATAATTTTTCACTTCTGCTAACGTCTGCACCTGAATGACATCAATATCCTCTTTCCCCTGATGCAGCCAGACAGGCATGATACCATAGTTCAATGCCCCCTGAATATCAGCCGTGAAAGAATCACCAATCAAAGCAACCTCCTCTTTTTGCGGATAGCCCATAGCCTGGAAACACGCTTCAAAAAAATCATATTCCGGTTTCACCGCATTCATCTTTCCTGAAGTAAAGATATCCTTGAAATAATGATCCAGTTTAGCCAGCTTTAAACGATTGACTTGTCTTTGATACTGAGAATTGCTGACGATATACAGATCATATTTTTTAGATAAATATTCGAGCATATCTTCTGCACCTGCCATAACTTCATGACTGAGTCCCAGCTGTTTTCTGAAAGTCTTTTCCGCCAGGGCACTATCTCCTCCAATCCCCAAAGCTGCAAAGATCAACTGAAATCGGATTTCAAAAAGCCTTTCTTCAGTAATCTCTTTCCTTTCAAACTGTTTCCATAATTCTGCATTAATTTCTACAAAAACATCCTGATAGCGATCTTCAAATTCAATCCCGCATACACGAAACGCTTCACTCAATGATGTGTAGGAACATTTCTGAAAATCAAGTAAAGTATCATCAACGTCTATCAAAACTATTTTTATCATGTCCATCTCCTTTGTTCTGCCTTTTCAGGTATCATCCTATCGGTAAAAGCGAGTTTTCTTTACATCGTATCTATCCTGCTGTACCTTACTTTCAGCTGGATAGCCAATAGAAATGATTGAAAAAACAGACAGTTCATCTTCTAAATTTAACACCTTTTTGACAGCTGTCATCCTTTCTGCCAGTGGTGCGATCCCTAACCAGACCGCTCCCAAACCTAAGCTGTCAGCAGCTAGCAGGATATTTTCATTGCTGGCACTTAAATCAATCTGACAGTACTCAGGAAATTTGACATCCTGTCGATAACATGTTACAAGCGCTATTTTAGCATGTTTTAAACAGTTTGCATATGGTGAACATTGACTTAGCTGTTCAATCTGTTCTTTATTAGTCACAACACAGAAATACCATGGCTGCTGATTTCCTGCTGATGGTGCCGCCATTGCAGCTTTTAAAAGTGTTCTGATATCTTCTTCTTTGATATCCTGATTTGTATACTTTCTGATACTTGTTCTATGAAATATTTCTTTCATTGTTTTGTCCTCTTTTCTTTATCCATATCGATCATATCATTTTTTTCGATTCATTTCCTGCGTGATTTCAGCAAATTCTTTTTTTCCTTCGATATACTCTTTATAAACAGCCTGTGGAGAAGTTCCTTTAAAAACTTGACAGATGCCACAGCTGTCACAATTGCCATTTTGACATTGAAATAATGCATCGATGAGCTTCTGTCTTTCTTCTTGTGAAGAATCATGAATAGATTTTATCATATATTACCTCATTACTTTATTTTTACATCTCACTATTTCTATTATATAATAAAAATGGTGATAAAAAATGATAAAATACGGAATACTCAGTACCGCTTCCATCGTAGAAAGATTTGTCAATGGTATTAGAGAAAGTCATGATGGCGAAGTGATTGCTATTGCTTCCCGTTCTTTAGAAAAAGCCAGAGAACATGCAAAGAAACTGAATATCAGTCAATATTATGGTAGCTACGAAGAACTCTATGAAGATGACAATATCGATGTCATCTACGTTCCTACGGTTAACAGCCGGCATTACCGCGACTGCAAAAACGCCCTGGAACATCATAAACACGTCATCGTTGAAAAACCATTTGTATTAAAGCCAGAGCAGGTCAAAGAACTGTTTGCTCTGGCAAAACGCAATCACTGTTTTTTAATGGAAGGACAAAAATCTGTTTTCCTGCCAACAACCAGAAAAATAAGCGAAGTCCTTAATAATCAGATGATTGGCAAAGTTAAATATATTGAATTCAAAGCCAGTTTCCCAGGACGCTTTAACTATGATCACTGGATGTATGATCTAAACATGGGTGGGGGTGCCCTTTATGGCAGTGCAACCTACACGATCGAACTGCTGCAGTACTTATTTAATGATCCTGAAATGATCATCAGCGGCACTGCTGTTGCCTGTCCAACCGGTGCTGATGAAATATGCAGTTTTCAACTCGTCCTCAATCAGGAGATCCTGGTTTCTTCAACAATTGCGATGAATGTTGCGACAAAGAATGAAGCGGTTTTCTATGGTGAACATGGCTATATCGTCGTTCCTAACTTTTGGAAATCAAATCAGTTTGATATCGTTATGAATGATGGTCAAAACTATCATTTCAATTTCCCTTATAACAGTGAATTTGTCTATGAAATCAATCATGCCAACCATTGTATTGAACAGAGACTGCTGCAAAGTCCGATTATGAATGAGAAAAAAACATTGAAAACGGTAGAACTTGTTAACCAGTTCTATCAACAGTGGCAATCAAACAAATCGTCCTAAGTGCGATTTGTTTTCTTTTCGCCTTTAATCATGATAGAATGAAACAAAGGAGATCTGACAATGTTATTAAATGAACTAAAACAGTATAAACCGTATTCCCTTTCTCCAGGCTACAACGCCCAGCAGATTGTATACGGCTTCTCACCAACCGATGGTGATATCATTAAAGGAACGACTTATGTCGCAAAAAAAGAAAACAGCAAAGCCATGACCGGACTGGTTTCCTGTCATCAAAAACAGTACCAGATAACCATGACTAAATATCAGAATACAATTTTATTCGCTATTTCTTTTCAACAGAAAACCGAATTTTATTTAGAATATCATCTTCCTGATGATGAAATGCTGATTGCCGGAATCGAAACCAGCGGCAGTATTTATCCTTTGCTGCTATGTGTCTTTAACTTTCTTTATAACGAATATAAAAAAGATCAGTATGAAGAGCTTTATCAGCTATGGTATCAGTTAAACATGAATGAACATTTAGAGGGAACAGACTGGGATGCCAATGAATATCAGGCCATCAACAGCATCTCTGATCAACTGACTGCCATTCTTAAACAGCTGTTAGAACACAACAGCTATCTGGCTCTGCATTATGATTCGGTTGTAGAACTGCTAGAACATAAACACATGACGATGTCTGATGCAATCATGGACCGCTATTATTTTCATCAAGGCAATGATCTAAGAACCGTCAAAGACAAGACAGCCTTATCGCAGCTGCTTAACAAAAATTATTCCGTTTTAGATATTCAGCCTTTATTTACTGCTGAGGAAATCAAAGAACTGCCTTATTTCCTGCAGCTGTCGATTGCTGATAATCAAAAACTTTATATGCAGAATCGTGACTATCTGGATATGAACGACTTTGATCTGATTCGTTCCTTCCACCGTGGCAAAACCTGGTCATGTCTTTACTATGGACCTTCGGGAACCGGTAAAACGACCAAAACATTATGTGTTGCCGGTGCCCTTGGTTTACCTTCTTTAAAGATGGTTGGCAGCCGGGCCATTGATGAAGCTTCGCTGTTTGGAAAATATGTCTTAAGAAATGGTGAAACCGTATTTGAATATGGTCCTTTGGCTTTAATGATGAAATACGGTGGCATGTTTATTTTCGATGAAATCAATATGGTTGACAGTGATATCATCGCTTCTTTAAATGATGTTCTTGATGGAACCAAACAAAAGATCCTTGATAATGGAGAAATCATCCATGCTCATCGCAACTTTCGTTTTGCCGAATCAATGAACATTGGCTATGCTGGCACCAACGAAATGAATCTTTCCCATAAATCACGCATTCAGAATAAAATCAAAATATCACGACTGCCAGTTGAAAAAATGACACAGATCATCGTTAAAGAAACCGATGTCGATTTTGTCACAGCTGAAAAAATGGCATCTTTGCTTGATGCGTTTCAAAATATCATTGCTACTATTGGTAACGAAACAACACAGCGTATCGATTTGCGAACACTGATCAACTGGGCCAACAAAACCGTCGACCTCGATGGCGATGTCATTCGCGCTTCCCTAGTAACGATCATTTCTGAACTGGCTGAAGAAGATGATGATATTGAAAATCTGGAAGATATTGAACAGATCATGGCAACTACGGGTTCAGCAGCAGCCGTCATGGAGCTGATTGTCAAGGAATTCAGTCATGGATAAAACTGATCTGGCTTTAAAATTACAGAAACAGGCCAGTGTTTACTGTCCTTTTCCAGTTCAAGTCATTTTCAGCGATGATGATCAATATTTTTGTGATATGGTCCAACATAATGCTAAGATTCACCTGGGTCGTAAAGCTCCCTATCGCTATGTTCGCTCGCTGCACCAGGATGGCTATGACCTGTTTATGGAGGGATTGAACTTTCATTCTATTGCCCAACTCAAATATACAGATTTCGCTTTGATGAAACAATGTTTCGACAAAGCGGCAACCCTACTGTCACAGGTCAATGAAACAGCTCGACAATTTTTAAATAAAGAACGTACTGCCAAAGAACTGAAAGATCTGCTTGATCAGTATGTCTATCATGTCAATTTGCCATTAGTGCTTAAAGCTATTGAGGATGGTGCCGTTGAAAATGCTATTGGAATGGAACATCCAGAAACATGGACTGCTTTGATGTTTGCCAGAAATCATATCTCGGATTCATTTGTTCAAAAAAGAGAAGATGTTAATGACACGCGCAATCTGATGGATAAGATCATCAAAGAAATCATGCTAATATGTACTTATGGCTATCGTCATCATCTCCATAACAGTATTATCTATTTACCTGTTTATCTTGATCCGGATTTTCCTGCGATAAGAAAACTGGCTATTCAAGGACGTCTGCAAAGTCCAACAACTGCCGATCGTCTGAAAATTGCCCAGGAAATACTGAACCTTTGTCAACCCATCATGAATGAAACCGTGCTGGAAATATTGGATACCATTCGTCAAAGTCAGAATTTTCAAGGTCTAAGCGGCAGTTCACTTTTTTCTGCGATGCAAAGTGAGATTGCCGTCAATATGCAAAGCTCACCTGATGCGACACCTGGTGAAAAAACAACCAGCAAATATGCTCTGGATCTTTCTGATGAAGAATTTCAGCGCATCGAACAGATGGAAAATCAGGAAGAAAAACAGCAGCAGTATCGCGCTCTTCAGGAGATGACCAGAAGAGAACAGAATCGAGCAGCACAAAAAGAAAAGAAATTAAGTGCATCAATAAAAAACAGTCAGATCGATCAGCGCATCGTTCTTTTTCCCTTGCAGCGAACAAGTCCAACCGACTATGGACAGATTGCCCTGCGTTCATTGAATCAAAGTATCCAGCGTAGCAACAAAATGGCACGAATGCTGAAAAGAGAAATCATGTATGCTTCTAAAAACCGAACCAAAAACAAACAAGAATATGGTCGAAAATTAGATCAGCGAAATTTATATCGGGCACAGATCGACGGTCGTGTTTTCTTTGAAAGAATTCAAGGTAATAAAAAAGATCTTTTTATTTACATTCTCGTTGATAACAGTGAATCCATGTCAGGCGACAAAATCATTTATACGATGCGTGGCTGCTATGAAGTTGCCAGAGTTTTACAGACGCTCAAAATTCCATTCTGTATTTCAAGCCACAAGGCTGTTGGTGACAGTGTTCAAATGAGTGAGATCATTCCCTTCCAGCAATGTCTGCGCCGTGAACTTTTAGAACGTATTTTTTATATGCATGTTTCTGGAGGAACGCATGAAGAAATCGCACTAGAAAAAGCACTCAAAGATCTCTCTCAATTCAAAAGGCACAGAAAAGGTTTTGTCTTTGTTTTATCAGATGGTGAAACCCATGGTGTAGACCGTATCCATGAGCTGATCCATATTTATAAAAAAGAAAAAGATATCGATGTTATTGGCATCGGTATCCAGACTGGTAAAAAAATCGAAGAAACATATCCTCATGGACTTTATATTCAGGATATCAATACTTTACCAGCTCAGCTGGTTGCAAAATTAAGAGAAATCGCGTTATAAGGAGTTGCCTGGCAACTCCTTATTTTTAGGAAAACGCAGCCAGTAATAAATCACAAATAAAAGTGCTGTAATAACATAAGAAAGCGGATAGCTGAACATCACAGTTTTTAAAGTTGAATGTTCAGGAAAAGCAACAGTCAGCCAAACAATCCTAATAAGACAAACGCCACCACAGGAAAGCAGCATTGGCACCATGACCTTTCCAACCCCGCGAAACGCACCTGAAATAATGGAAATGATAATAAAAATCAAATAAGTAGGCATTAGATAATACTCTATCTGTATACCATACTGAAAGACTTCCTGATCAGTTGTAAACAAACTGAAAATCGGCTGAATAAACGTCAAAATCAGCCCCGCAATCACGATACTGGATATATAAGTCATGATCAGACACACCTTAACACTTTTGCGAACTCGATCTATAAACCCTGCGCCATAGTTTTGCGCAACAAAAGTTGTCGCCGCAATACTGAAAGCATTCATAAACATCCAAAAGAAAGCATCGATTTTCCCCGCAACTGACCATGCTGCAATCGTACCGGTTCCCAGAATATTGATATAGATCTGAATAAAAGAGTTCGTCATACTGTATGTCAATGATTCCATCGCTACTGGAATTCCTAATCTTAAAATATCTTTTAAATATCCTGTTTCACAAGCTCTAAAATTCCATTTCTCCTGAATGGTCTTAAAAAGCATCAATAAAACCAGTATCGCGCTGACAGCCTGACATAAGATTGTTGCCAAAGCTGCTCCTGCAACTCCCAGATCCAGCGTCACGACAAAAAACAGATCCAGAGCGATGTTCAGGATACAGGTCATGATCAAAACATATAATGGTCTTCGCGAATCACCAAGTGCTCTTAGTAACGCAGCGGCCATGTTATATAAAAGATTAAAGACGGTTCCCATAAAATAAATCGTCAGATATGTCATTGCCTGAGGCATGGTATCCAGTGGTGTTGCCAGTAAAGTCAGCATATTTCTGGTCAAAGCAATACCTGCGACTGTTACCAGCAAACCAGATATCACGCAAAAAAGCAGCGCACTCTGGATGGTAGCTGTCACTTTTTTTGTATCATTGGCGCCATGATACTGCGCTACGATAACCGCCGCTCCAGAAGACAACCCAACAAAAAAGCCAACCAGTAAATCGACAATTCTGCTGGATGATCCGCCAACGGCGGCCAAAGCAGTTTTACCAATAAAACGTCCAACGATCATCGTATCCGCCAAACCATAAATCTGCTGAAACAGTGAACCAAGCACGATAGGAAAAAAGAAAAACAGCAGCTGTTTCCAGATAATCCCATGAGTAATTTTATTTTCCATTTTCTCCCTCCATTGTTTCTTATTGTAACAGAAGTTTCTTTCTCATAAAAGTATCATAACCACGCCTAAAAGACGTGGTATGTACGCGCCCTAGAAGGGCATTCTGTTGCGCTGTGTTTCACACTCTGAAGCCTGACAGCCGCAACGCCTTTTCTGGCTAGCCCTTTAAGGGCTTTTATTTTTTGCCTCCTT
>CASETM010000106.1 GCA_949290865.1 uncultured Bacillota bacterium | reverse complement strand
TCAATCCTCGTATGACAGAGTGGTTAACTGTCGATAAATCTAATGTTTTGGGGCTTTTGTATGCCATTGATGGTAAAATTAAATAATTATATTATGAATGTGTAATTTATGCTTGACAAAAGTCACTTCATAACAGAAAGATATACTTTTGACTTTTATCATTTATAATAAGAAATGAAAAGAAGAAAGGATGAGATGTATGAAAAAGGAAGATGAAAGATTGACACTTGGTGAAAAACAGAAAAGAAAAAGTCTCATTGAATATTGGCTTATTGTTTCAGTTTTTGGTCTGATGGGTGCAACAATCATTTATAATACATTAAGAATTTATTTTGCAGTACCTTTTAAAGTTTATCTAAGTTTTGCTATTATGATTTATATCGTAATTGTGCTGTTTTTGATGCCATTAGCTGGTGGCTCAGCAGTAAGGATCACTTTTGATGAGAATTATATCTGTTATTATCATATTAAAGGCTATATCAATCAGATTCATGAAATTATTCGTATAATCATGGATAAAGAAGAAAAACCAGAGATTAAAGTCAAAACGGATGATATTCAACTGATTGAATTATCCATTTTCAAACAATTAAGTTATCGTGGCTTTATGGCTTATCGTTTGAAGATGACGTTCTTATTGAAAAATGGAACCGAATTCTATCTTTTCCCAATAACAACTGATCAGATGAAAAATGGTGATTATGAAAAGATATTCCGCTTTTTAGAGTCACATGATATTGCTATTCTTGATCATGATGGATTACGTCCATATTTAAGTCAGGATATGTATGCTTTCCAGAAATATGCAGCGCAAATTAAAAACAAGAAAGTGGAAGGTCAAAATGGGTGAAAATATGAAGATATTAATTTGTGATAATCATTTAGATTTTATTGATAAAATACGCGCTGACATAGAAAAGAAACTGAAAAGTGAAGAAATGGCATATCAGATTTATGTGAAAGATCATGATTTTATGCAGATCGATCATATTTATGATGTGATTTTTGTCAATGTTGATTTGGGAAAAGATAGTGGTATTGAAGTCGCTAGAAAAATCAAAAAACTAATGCCGAAAGTCATCGTTGTCTTTGTTTCCGCTGACAGCAATACTGTTTTCGAAACATTATCGGTTGGGATATTCCAGTTTATTCGCCAGGATCATTACCAGCATGATATCACAAGATGCATGGATGATATGATGACTTATCTCAAGAATCATCTCCAATATGTTTTGCTTGATATCAAAGGGCGAAAAACCAAGATTTATTACAGTAATATAAAATATATCTTATCAATAGGACATGAAGTGACAATTTATGGTTATGACTGCGAAATCTGTTTTCGTGCGACCCTTTCCAAGGCTTTGGATATGATTCACTGTCGTGATCTGATTCAGATTCAAAGAGGAATCGCTGTTCACATGAATTATATTGAAGATATGAAAAAATGGCAGATCAAAGGGGAAGATGGTATTTTTACTATCGGTAGAAAATATCAGAAATCATTTTTAGAAAAGTATGAAAATTATATAAGAGCAAAGAGAACACAGTCATCATAGTGACTGTGTTTTTTTTGCTTAAGATATGCTTAAAAGTTATGGTTTTATATAAAATATAGGTATTTGTTATTTGAATAAGTATTTTATAAAATATTTATAGAGGTAGATATGTTAGATATGAAAAAAATGATATTCATACTTATGCTGTCAATGACTTTATCAGCATGTCAGCTTCAAGACTCACCAGAACAGAAAGTGACAAACGAAGAAAATCAACAGGAATCATCAAAGGAGGAAGAAGAAAATATGGAAATAACAATGTCTATAGGGGAACAAGATTTTAGGATTTATTTAGAAAATAATGAAAGTGCGCAAGCATTGCTGGAAAAATTGCCAATGACCTTTACAATGAAAGAACTTAATGGTAATGAAAAATATTATAATATGGATCAACAATTACCAACTAATCAACAGGATATTGGAAAGATTGAAACAGGAGATGTAATGTTGTTTGGTGATAACTGTCTGGTTATCTTTTATGAAAGTTTTTCTACTTCTTATCGCTACACCCGTCTTGGCAAAGTTGAAGATGGAGAGAGGTTTGCTGATATTGCCCGTCAGGGAAAGAATATCGAAGTATCATTATCTAAATAACAATTGCAGGAAAGGATGAATGAAAATGGAAAAAAGATATTATATTTTTGAATTAAATGATCATGTTGAAAGGGAAAATGTATTTTTCCCAAACCGTTATGGTTTCTCTGTTGCAGGGGATCTTTATAAACAGAAAAATATGGATCTGACAAAGGAACATCCAGCATTGATCATCGGTGCACCTTATGGTGGTGTCAAGGAACAGGGACCAGGTGTCTATGCCAATGAACTGGCACAAAGAGGATTTGTTGTATTGACGTTTGACCAGTCCTTTATGGGAGACTCTTCAGGATTTCCACGTCATGTCTCTTCACCAGATATTTTTGTAGAAAATTTCAGTGCCGCTGTTGATTATCTAGGTTTACTGGATTTTGTCGATCGTGAAAAGATCGGTGTGATCGGTATCTGTGGTTCCGGTGGTTTTGCTTTGTCGGCTGCCCAGATGGATATGAGAATCAAAGCGATTGCTACGGCCAGTCTTTATGATATCAGTTACTGTGCAAGAGAAAATATGGATAAAGAAGCTTTAACAAAAGCTAAAGAACAGCTTTCTCGACAAAGATGGGAGGATGCTAAAAATGGGTATCCTGAGTATATTCCTTCATTCCCTTTGTTTCCAGCTCAGCAAGTACCAGCTGATTTACCAGAAGAAGCAGCAATCTGGTTTGCATTTTATGGGATAAAACGTGGTCATCATCCTCATGCTAGAGGCGGATTTACTTCAACTAGTCAGCTTTCCTTCATGAATTTTGATTTGTTGAATCATCTTGATGAAATTTCACCAAGACCGATTTTACTTATCGCTGGTGATCGTGCGCATTCAAAAAGATACAGTGAAGTCGTTTATGAAAAAGCAATACAGCCTAAAGAACTGTATATAGTTGATGATGCTGATCATATTGATTTATATGATCGTGTTGACCGTATTCCATTTGATAAATTAGAAGATTTTTTTAAAAAAAAACTTTCTTTATCATCGAAATAAGATATGATGAAACGAATAATGAAATTAATAATTATTATAATTATTGTCATTGCTGTATTGGGTATTAGTTTTATCAATTTTTATCAGCCGTTTGGTGATGTATATACATTTATAAGTGATAGCAATTATTCTTCACGAACAGACTTATATATTGATGGAACTTTCCATGATGATCCCGAAATTAGTGTCATGAGCGGTAAAGAAAGTCAATTTGATGATGAACAAGTTATACCAAAAGGGAAAATACCTGTTCAAAAGGTAAGTAAGATTTCTCAGGCGAATGAAGATCAGCTCAAATGGATCTGGTTTGGACATTCTTCTTCATTGCTGCAAATGCAGGGGATGAATATTCTCATTGATCCGGTTTTTAGTGAATATGCATCACCTGTATCTGGATTTGGACCAAGAAGATTTTCTGATGTTCCAATTGATTTAGAAAATCTTCCAGATATTGATATTTTGGTTATTTCACATGATCATTATGATCATCTGGATTATCAGACAATTAATGAAATTAATGATAAAGTGAAGATATATTGCGTACCTCTTGGTGTAGAAAAACATTTGATTAAATGGGGAATTGAGGAAAGTAAAATACGCTGTATGGCTTGGTGGGAAGAGATAACAATTGATGGTCTGAGTGTTACATCTGTTCCTGGAAGACATTATACAGGACGTTTACCTTGGACAAAGAATACAACATTATGGTGTGGTTTTGTTTTTCGGAATGAAAACTATCAGACATACTATACAGGAGATACAGGGTATGGTGATCATTTTAAAGAAATTTATGAACGTTTTGGCGCTATGGATCTGGTTATTTTAGAAAATGGTCAATATGATAATTCTTGGGAAACTATTCATTTATTACCTGAACAAGGTATTCAGGCTATAAAAGATCTTGAAGCAAAATGGTTTGTTCCAGTACATTGGGGAACATTTTCCATCTGTTATCATGCATGGGATGATCCTATTCAACAAATAACGTTATTAGCAGAAAAAGAAAATTTAAATATAGCAACACCAATGATTGGAGAAATTGTTGATTATAGTCAAATTCAAAAGTATGAGGATCGTTGGTGGAAAAATATTGAATGAAAAAGGAGATAAATATGTTAGGGAATTTTGAATATTGTAATCCAACAAAGCTGTATTTTGGAAATAATGCTTTAAATCATTTAGAAAAAGAATTAATAAAATATGGACCTAATATCATGCTTGTTTATGGTGGGGGATCTATTAAAAAAAATGGTATCTATGATGAAGTTGTTAAAATTTTAAAGGACAACAACAAAAAAGTGATAGAAGATGGTGGTGTTATGCCAAATCCAACAGTAGAAAAATTATATGAAGGAATAGAAATTGCCAGAAGGCAATCAGTTGATTTGATTTTAGCTGTTGGTGGGGGATCGGTATGTGATTATGCCAAAGCTTTATCAGTATCTATTCATTGTGATGATGATCCATGGGATAAATATTATCTTCGTTTTGAAGAACCATCATGTCAAATAGTTCCTGTAGGATGTATTTTAACAATGGTAGGGACCGGTTCAGAAATGAATGGAGGCGCTGTTATTACGAATCATCAGTCAAAATTAAAGATTGGTCATGTTTTTGGTGAAGAAGTTATGCCAAAGTTTGCTGTTTTAAATCCAGAATATACCATGACATTACCTCATCATCAAATGGTTGCTGGAATTTATGACATTATGAATCATATTTGTGAACAGTATTTTTCTGGAACTGATAACAATACAAGTGATTATATCAGTGAAGGATTAATGAAATCGTTAATTCATTCAAGTCGTCAGGCCATCAAAGACCCACACAACTATGAAGCAAGAAGTAATATCATGTGGATCGCGACATGGGCTTTAAATACACTGATTGCTAAAGGAAAATCTACAGACTGGATGGTTCATATGTTAGGACAGGCAGTTGGAGCCTATACTGATGCAACTCATGGGATGACTTTATCGGCAGTATCTCTTCCATACTATCGTTATATTATGCCTTACGGTTTAGATAAATTTGTTAGATTTGCTGAAAATGTATGGGATATTCATGATGAACATTTATCAAAAGAAGAATTAGCATTGGCCGGTTTAAAAGCGATGGAATCATGGATGAAAGAATTAGGTCTGGTAATGAATTTAACTGAATTAGGGGTAAATGCAGAAATGGTAGAGGAATTAGCTGATGCGACTCTTGTTTTAGATGGTGGTTACAAAGTGTTGAATCGCGAGGAAATTATTCATATTTTTAAAGAAAGTCTGTAGATCATCTTTATTTTGGTTTTTTCTTAACACTTCGTACTGATTTGTATGAAGTGTTTTTCTGTTTTGGCGCAAAACAGAAAAATAAAATATGTAGATGTTTTAAATAATAGTTATTATTTTTTGTGATCGAAGACTGTTTTTCCAGTATATGGCTAACTGTGATGTAGATTCTTTATTATGCCTGTGATATCATTTGGCTTCCTTTATTTACAAAAAATTATATAGAACTGTATGATGATCATTTTCTTTTTTACTATGGTTTTTTAAAAGAAAGAATTGATTTGAAGGATATTGTTCAAATGGAAAGAAGTCGTAATCCTATTGCTTCAGCAGCAAATTCATTAGATTGTATTCATGTAGTAACGGTAAGAAAAGATTTTTATATAGCTTTAAAAGATAATGATGGATTTATCAAAGATGTATTTGAAAGAAAACAGAATCTGTAAAGTATGATATCTTTATTTACATAATATTTATTGGGATGACTGACTAGTATAAATCGTCTTATCATAGATTCTATAGAAAAAGCATAAAAATCGTTGTGATTTTTATGCTTTTGTTTGTGTGCCGGGCATGGCACTAATTCAGTTGGAGATAAACCAACCACAGGTAGTTACCGCCAAGTGTAGTGACCCACAAGTCGTCAACAGTAATGTTGAGGATGAAGGAAATGGTGTAGCGACTCTTTCGAGCGTACGAACAGAAACTTGATATAAGGCTAAATGGTGGATAAGATTGCAAAACAAATCAAAGTCCAAAAGGTAAACGTAAAACCAAGACAGTAAATCAAGGCGTTGTGAAAGAGATAGGATTAGTGAATTACCCCGGGAGATCCCTTAGACG
>CASETM010000105.1 GCA_949290865.1 uncultured Bacillota bacterium | reverse complement strand
TCAATCCTCGTATGACAGAGTGGTTAACTGTCGATAAATCTAATGTTTTGGGGCTTTTGTATGCCATTGATGGTAAAATTAAATAATTATATTATGAATGTGTAATTTATGCTTGACAAAAGTCACTTCATAACAGAAAGGAGTCCCCATGCTACAATTAAAAAAACCTAAATTGCATGAACTGGATTATCGAAAAAAACTACTGAAAGATAAAAATACCATGAAATTCAACACCAATAATGGTGGAACTGTTGATTTTGCTAAAAAAATATGGAAACAGTGGTATGATCTATGGATGCATAGCAGTGATCACTATTATGCTTATATTTATGATAAAGATATTCATAGATATATTGGTGAAGTTTCCTATTATTATGAGCCGGAATATGATGAATATATTTTAAATATCATCATTCAGTATGAATACAGAAAAAAAGGAAAAGGAAAAGAGGCACTGCTTTTGCTTTGTCAGCAGGCAAAAGAAAACGGCATCAGATTTTTATGTGATGATATTGATGTCAATAATCCGGCTATCACGGTTTTTAAACAGGCAGGTTTCAAAGAAACATGGCAGAAAGGCCATATTATCATGCTGAAAAAAAGATTATAAAGAAAGAAGGTTTGAACAATGGAATTACAGGTAACAGTCTATGGAAAAAAACAGATGATCGACAAAGAAACAATAAAAGAAGAAGTGATAAAATATTATGATGCTACAGGTGTCAAACATTTTTATTTAGATGTTGAACAGATGAATGATGATGAACTGACTGCTCTATATGAAAATTCTTTTGCTAAAGAAGAATAAATTCATCATTTTCTCTAACTTTCTTGCTAATTCTCTAAAAATGACTATAATACAAAGTTGTTTGTAAATAATCAGATGTTAAAAAGGGAAAAAGCAATGACAGAATTAGAAGAATATTACGGTAAATTTTGTGAAGAAAAACGGTTAACAAGAAGACACGGCCAAGTAGAATTTCGCACATCCATGAAATATATTCATGATTATCTTAAACCTGGTGACAAAATCCTGGATATTGGTGCAGGAACAGGAAGATATTCTATTGCTCTGGCAAATGAAGGATATGATGTAGAAGCTATTGAACTGGTCAAATACAATCTTGGCATGCTAAAAGCACAAAAAAGCAGTGTCAAAGCGCATCAGGGAACGGCTTTAGACTTATCGCGTTATAAAGATGAAACATTTGATGTTACTCTCTTATTTGGACCAATGTATCATCTTTTTACACCTGAAGACAAAACCAAAGCACTTTTAGAAGCAAAAAGAGTCACTAAAACAGGAGGAATCATCCTGGTTGCCTATGTGATGAATGATTACAGTATTCTTATCCATGGTTTCAGAGATGGTTATATAAAAGAAGCCTTTTCAAAAGGAAAAATCGATGAAAGCTTTCAGACACATACCAGTATAAAAGATCTTTATAGCTATATCCGTATCGAAAATATCAATGATCTCAATGAAAAAACAGACTTGAAAAGAATAAAAATCATCGCCAGTGATGGCCCTGCTGACTACATGCGTCCAGTATTAAATAAAATGGATAATGAAACTTTTGAATTATTCATGCAGTATCATCTTTCAACATGCGAAAGAATGGATATGATTGGCGCAAGTTCGCATACACTTGATATCTTAAAAAAAATATAAAACGAACTCTATGCAGGGTTCGTTTTTTGTTGATTAATTTGTCTTTTTAGAGATTTTCCTATCGTCAGCCACATTGTTATATAGCATGCACTGCCCCCTATAAAATTACTGATTGCTTCCGCCATGAAAACCCCGTGTATACCTACATATCGAGGCAAAATAATGGTTAAAGGAGCAACGATTATGACTTTTCTGAAAATAGAAAAGAAAACTGCCTGTTTAGATTTTCCCAGTCCCATGGCTATCGACTGTCCTGTCATCTGAAAAGCCATCATAAAAAAGCCAAAAAAGTAAATATGCAATGCATCGTTTCCTAATCTTAAAATATCCTTATTATTAGAGAATATACCAATAAGCTGCTGCGGAAAGACTGTAATGCACAGCCAGATAACGACCATGAGCGAAACTGTCGTAATCTTGGTAAACTTGATTCCTTCAAGAACTCTATCATATTTTTTGGCACCATAATTAAACCCGAGAACCGGCTGACAGGCATTAGCGATGCCTTGACCAGGCAAAGAAGCCATTTCTCTAATTGAATTAATAACGGTCATTACCGCAATATAGATATCTCCACCATACAGCTGTAGCATTGAATTGCAGACGATGCTTACAATCGAATTTGTTATGGCCATCATAAATCCTGCCATCCCCAATGAAATAATCTTCATAACATAATTGATTTTCAGACGAAAACATGTCCATTTCAATTTAAGAATCGTCTTGTCCCCAAAGAGAAAATATAAGGTCCAGACTGCTGATAAGCCCTGAGAAATCACTGTCGCCAGTGCTGCACCTTTGACTCCCATTGAAAAAGCAAATATAAAAACAGGATCAAGAATGATATTCGCTATCGCGCCGATCAGAACCGTCATCATTCCTGTCTTCGCAAATCCCTGACTGTTAATAAAGCTGTTCATACCTAACCCTATCATCACAAACAGAGTTCCTAGAATATATATTGTCATATAATCATCGGCATAGTCGATCGTCTGTGAACTGGCACCAAACAGCCATAGCAGATCACGTTTAAAAATCAATCCAACAATAATAATCAGTATTCCCGACAGAATGAGCATAATAAAACTGTTTCCCATGATTTCTTCTGCCTTTTTATTATTCCCCTCACCTCGTGCAATCGAACATAATGGCGCTCCACCCATGCCAAACAGGTTGGCAAAAGCGATAATAATAGATATAAGGGGCAGACAGAGTCCTAATCCACCTATTGCCAGTGTCGCAACATGTGGAATTCTTCCTATGTATATTCTGTCTATCACATTATATAAAACATTAATCAGCTGGGCCACGATCATTGGTCCAGCAATATTTATTATATGTCTTGAAACCTTTCCAATTGAAAAATCATTTTGTATTTCCATTTTCATCACCGTTTATATTGTATCAAATATTGACAGTTTTGTAATAAAAATCATTTTTTTAAATGGGAATATGTTAGAATAAAAGTTAAGGAGGTTATATTATGGCAGTTATAAAACTCAACTATCTTTCAAAATGTCTGATGCGTACTGTAGATATCAATGTTATTTTACCAGTTGACTATCTAAACATGAATACGATGAGCTATGAAAATCATGCACCTTTTAAAACATTATATCTGTTGCACGGTATTTTCGGCGATCAGAATGACTGGCTTTATGGTACCCGTATTCAACGCTGGGCTAATGAATACCACTTGTGTGTTGTTATGCCAAGCGGTGAAAATATGTTTTATGTTGATAATGAAACAACCCATCATCTCTACGGGCAGTTTATTGGTAAAGAACTTGTCGAAATGACCCGCGTCATGTTTCCTTTATCTACAGAGAAAAAAGATACTTTTATCGCAGGATTATCAATGGGTGGCTATGGAGCAATCGTTAATGGTTTAAAATACTGTGATACTTTCGGTTATGTAGCAGGTCTGTCAAGCGGACTGATGATTGATGACTGGTGCAGCTGCAAAAAACCAATTATTGATGTACCTGATTATAAAAAATACTATGAAAGCCTTTTTGGAGATATCACAAAAATCAAAGGCAGTGACAAGGATTACAAGGCTCTCGCTGAAAAAAAGAACAGCAAGGATCTTCCACATATTTATTTATGTGTTGGTACAGAAGATTTTCTGTTGGAAAACAACAGAGATTACCGTGATTTTCTTATCGAAAAAGGCATAAACGTCACCTATGAAGAAGGGCCAGGAGGTCATGAGTGGGATTTTTGGGACAGATATATCCATAAAGTTCTTGACTGGCTTCCTTTAATTAAAACCAGTCAGAATTTAAACAGTGGAAACGTTAAATAAAGGAACTTATTCAAAAGTTCCTTTATTAAATGAGAGTTTGATTTAAACCCCAGTTTTCATATTCATTGATTGTTACATATATATTATCTGGATCAATTTTTGTTGTTTCACTGACCATTTTGATCAATGCTTCAGTGAATTTTTTCTTATCTTCAAATTCGGCTGTTTTATACAAATTCACATGTATCATCATGCATACTGTTTCTTCTCCACGAAAATACATGATCTGATCATCTTTCATATGAATCATTAATGATTTTTCACTTTTACCTGGAATCAGACTGATTAATTCTCCAGCTTTTGATTTTATAATATTTTCTTGTCTTAACGTTAATTTATGATTAGTTTTAAATGAAATATATGGCATTGTTCTCCCCTCCTTTATAAATTATATTGTATCATCTAAAAAATAAAATGAAAGTGTTTACAAAATATTTTTTATAATGATATAATAGTGTTGCAAAGGTTTTATATAATTTTCTCAAATATCACAAATATGCAGGAAGTTGTATTTTACTTTATGTAAACAATCTCATATTTGTGATTCTATACATAGAGTATTTCCGATGTAATTTAAAAAGGAGGTACCATTATAATGGCAACTGGTAAAGTAAAATGGTTTAATTCAGAAAAAGGTTTTGGTTTCATTACTAATGATGATGGTAAAGACATCTTCGTTCATTACTCTG
Organism: uncultured Bacillota bacterium; assembly: GCA_949290865.1. Taxonomy (GTDB): domain Bacteria; phylum Bacillota_I; class Bacilli_A; order Erysipelotrichales; family Coprobacillaceae; genus Faecalibacillus. The sequence goes on along the minus strand of CASETM010000105.1, from coordinate 19,070 downwards.
CAATCAAAGCAGATGGTTTTAAAACACTTGAAGACGGTCAGACTGTTGAATATGAAGAAGTTGAAACAGACCGTGGACCACAGGCAAAAGATGTCGTTGTGAAATAAAAAAACTGTCAATTTAAAATGAACCTCATTATTTGGATTTCTAAATAATAGAGGTTCATTTTTTTATGACAATCTTTTTATCGATATACAACAACCGGTGTATTTACAGTTATTTCTGAATACAGTCTGCCGGCAAAACTTGTAGGTAGATTAATACAGCCATGAGACCCGCTGGTCTGATAAATCTGTCCTCCAAACTGACTGCGCCAGGAAGCATCATGAAAACCGATTCCCTTGTTGAAAGGCATCCAGTATGATACTGGTGATTCATATTCATATGTCCCATCGGGCTGTTTTTGACCTCTAAGAACCCTGTTGCGTTCTTTGCTGTATAAATAATATGTTCCACTTGGTGTTATTCTATCAGCTTTGGTTTCTGTACCACTGACAAAATCAGATTCCATGATAACTGTTCCATTTTTATGGAACCACAGATGCTGCTTGGTAATATTGACTTCAACAAAAGTATCGCCTAATCCACCATTAACACTGGTCAACTGTCCAGTTGCTTTTGGTGTTCGATTTTCTACTGTTTTATTTTCTTTGATGAAATTCAGTATTTCATTGGTTTCCGCACTTTGAGATACTTTAAAGCCATAATTTCCTCCTTTTACTGTATGACTGGCTCCATCCGCTCCAGTAAAGGTTCTTGTATCTCCATAAGTATTCATCTGTTTTGCCAAAGTCGCAACAAATTCAGAAATTTTTTCTTTAAATATGTCATCATTACGGCTGTATGTACCATCTTCATTTCTGGTCAGCCATTCAATCATCGTACTGCCATCTAATGTAATCGTTTCACCTTTTTGGCTTTGATATGTAATTCTTGCCAGACAGTACTGATTAGCAGCAGACAGCTTATTGTTGAGATCCGTATCATCCTCTCTGACTTTTGGTTCTTCATACCCTCCCGCTTTAACTATATCAAGTTTCTTTTTACCACTGGCAATCGCAGTTTTAATTTCATCCTGCAGTTGATCCATTTTTAAAAGTGAGCCTTCACTTTCCTTAACAATTGAAAATTTTCCATCGACATACTGTATATAGGCATCTACAGGAGCAATCTGATTTTCCGTTTTCAGATGTTCTAAAGATCCAATTCCTTCATTAAGTTTCTGATCGTCAATACTGATGATATCATTCACTCTTATTTCATCATCACTAAAAAAACCTAAAAACCAGCCCCACTGATTCTGAGCATTCAAAACATCATTCAATGAGTTTTTTTCATTATATGTGACACCTAACTGATCAAATGCCAATGTTTCTTCATTACCATCATTAAATACCAGATCGATCGACTGCTTACTGACATGTTGTGCCAGCACCTCATTGACTTCTTTTACTGACATATGTGAAACATCAACGCCATTAATTGATGTTCCATTTAAAAATTTATCATGATAATAAATCACACCCGTCACATAGGCAATCATCAACAGACAGAAAAAGCAGCCGGTTATCAGCACCATTTTCTTGTTTTTCTTATACCATTTTTTCATTTTCTCATCCTTCTCCCCCCAAAAATCACACAGAGATATTTTACCATGATATCATCAGATATCATAGGAAAAGTATGGTATTTATTGCAGAATTTCAGTAATTTCTGGTATTTTTCCTCGATAAATCAGTCCACTTAGTCCAACATTTCTTGCTCCTTCAACATTCTGTGCCATATCATCAATAAACAGACATTCTTCTGCCCGAAGATGGAAACGTCTCAGGAAATCTTCAAAAATCTCAGGAGACGGTTTTAAAAGCTGATATTCTGCAGAAATATAATAACCGTCAAAATACTGAAAAATAGATTTATCCTGATAATAATCATAAAACTGCAGTGAACAGTTAGACAGTAGATAAATATGATATCCACATTTTTTTAATTTCTTTATGTACTTTTCCATTTCATCAAACTGGTCGAAATACTCATACCAGTGATATAACGCATGGTGAATGAGCGCTTTATCTCTGTTCTTAAGCTGTTGACAGATTTCTTTTTCCGCTTCTGCTAAAGTCATTTTACCGGCATCCAAAAGCTGCCACTGCTTTGACTGAAACACTTTTTCTTTAATCAGTTTCTGATCATCAGGGTGTTTGCTTAACCTTTGGCTGATATAATCCACATCCCAGCGACAGCAGACATTTCCCATATCCAATACAATATTTTTAATCATATTTTCCTCCAAAAAAATAGGCCAACGGCCTATTTCTATAAATTATTCAACTTTTCAATGATGACATCTTTACCAACAAAACCAGTGATCTGATCAACTGCTTTTCCATCCTTAAAGATCACCATGTGAGGAATTGCCTGAATACCATATTTTCCAGCTAATCCTGGTTCCTGATCAACGTCAACTTTTACAAAAGTAACCTGATTCATTTCTTTTGCTGCTTCTTCTAGAACTGGAGAGAGCATTTTGCATGGTCCACACCAGTTAGCAAAAAAATCAACCAGCACAATACCTTTAGAAGTTACTTCATTAAAATTAGCACTATTAATTATTTCCATTTCCATCACCTCGACTATATTATGCCAAAAGATATATTTTTTACAAGTTATATGCTTAAATATTTGAATTTTATATTTATTCCTATTATAATGACTTTGATAATTCAAATAAGACGGGAGTGATTAGATGGCAAAAACAGCTATAGTAACTGACAGTAATGCTGGTATTCATCAAGATGAAGCAAAAAAACTGGGAATTTTTATTTTACCTATGCCTTTTACAATTGATGGAAAAACATATTTTGAAGATATAAATTTAACACAAGATGAATTTTATGAAAAATTAATGAATGGTGCAGAAGTTTTCACTTCTCAGCCAGTCGTTGGCGATATTACTAAACTTTGGGATGATATCCTAAAAGAATATGATGAGCTAGTCCATATTCCTATGTCCAGTGGATTAAGTGGTTCATGTCAGACAGCTCTAATGTTAGCCCAGGAATATGATGGCAAAGTTGTCGTTGTGGATAATCAAAGAATTTCCGTAACCCAGAAAAGAGATGTACTGGATGCAAAAAGACTGGCAGACGAAGGAAAATCAGCAAAAGAAATCGAAGAAATTCTGATGAAAAATAAGCTGAATTCGTCTATTTATATTACCGTTAATACATTAGAATATTTAAAAAAAGGCGGACGTATCACGCCAGCTGCAGCACTGCTTGGAAGCATGTTAAAAATCAAACCGATTTTAACAATCCAAGGTGAAAAACTGGACGCTTTTACAAAAACAAGAACTATGTCTAAAGGAAAGCAGATCATGAAAGATGCGATTGCCAAAGATATCAAAGAACGCTTTGGTGATGACTATCATAATGTCTATATTGATATTGCATATACTTATGATAAAGATGCAGCCTTAGAATTCAAAGAAGAGTTATTACAGATCTATCCTGATGCGCAGATTTACTGTGACCCATTATCATTGAGCGTATCATGTCATATTGGGCCACATTCTTTAGCTATCGCTGCTACTAAAAAACTATAAGATTCTTTACGAATCTTATTTCTTTTTTTTTAGCATAATTTTATTATTTTCCTTATAGATAAAGATAATAACGATCAATATGTGGTATAATATATTAAATGAAAAAAAGGAGGTTATGTATGCAAGAAAAGCCAAACTATAATAAAACCAATGGCCATAAAAAATACAGTCATCGTAAAAAAAACCATCAAACAAAGAAAAAAAATGTTATTGAAACAAAAGTCTTTGCTTTAGGTGGTTTAAACGAAATTGGAAAAAATATGTATTGTATTGAACATGATAATGAAATATTTATTATTGATGCAGGTGTAAAATTTGCAGAAGAAGGTCTCCCTGGAATTGATTATGTCATTCCTGATTACAGCTATCTAAAACGCAACGAAACAAAAATCAGAGGATTGATGATTACCCATGGACATGAAGATCATATCGGTGGAATTCCTTTTTTACTTCAGGTTGTTAATATTCCTTTTATCTATGCAACGCCTCTGGCCTGTGCAATGATTACCAGAAAATTAGAAGAAAAACGTTTAACAAACAGAACAAAACTGATAAGAATCAATGATGAATATCAGATCAAAGCCAGATATTTCAATATCGGTTTCTTCAAAACAAATCATTCTATTCCCGAAAGTGTGGGAATTATTATCAATTCACCAAATGGGCGTATTATTTCAACTGGTGATTTCAAATTTGATTTAACTCCAGTAGGAGAACCAGCCGATTTTCAAAAAATGTCTTTTTTAGGAGAAACAGGTGTTACACTGTTACTGAGTGATTCTACCAACGCTGAGGTCCCTAACTTTTCAAAAAGCGAAAAACAGGTTGCTTATGCCGTCCAGGAAGAATTCAGAAAAACTGAAGGTCGTCTGATTGTTGCAACTTTTGCATCAAATGTTCATCGTGTTCAGCAGATCGTAGAAGCTGCTGTAAAATTCAATAGAAAAATACTAGTTTACGGACGCTCAATGCAGAATAATATTCAGGTTTCACGAGACATGGGTTATATCAAAGTTCCTGATTCGTTTTTTATCAACAATAATGAAGCCAGACATTTACCTGACAACGAAATTCTGATTTTATGTACTGGCAGTCAGGGTGAAGCCTTGGCAGCTTTAAGTCGTATCGCAAATGGTACCCATAAGCATGTCAAGATCAAGCCAGGAGATACAGTTGTCTTTTCTTCAAGTCCTATTCCTGGAAATGCACCAAATATCAATGTTGTTGTTAACCGTTTATTTAGAGCAGGAGCAAAAGTACTCGTCAATACCGCTTTTAATAATCTTCATACTTCTGGTCATGCCAGTCAGGAAGAACAGAAACTGATGCTTCTTTTGACAAAGCCTAAGTATTTCTTCCCTGTTCATGGAGAATACCGTATGTTAAAAATACATGCAGAACTTTCTCAGGAGGTGGGGATTGCCAAGGATCATACATTTGTCTTAAGTAACGGTGATACAATCCTTTTAAATAACGGTGAAGCACGATTAGGACCTAGAATCCATGTCGATGATATCTATGTTGATGGTAATGATTTAAGTGGTTTATCGACAGCTGTCTTAAGAGACCGTCAGATTTTATCTGAAGATGGTATGGTATCGGTACTGATTGCAATGGACTCTCATAAAGGTGTACTTCTAACCAAACCTGTGATCATTTCACGAGGCTTTGTTTTCATGAAAGACAGTATCCCGATGATCAAAGAAGCAGAATCATTAGTTGATCATGCCTTAAGTCAGCTGCTTGCAAATAAAACAACTTTTGGTGAAATTAAGAATACGACCCGTGATGTTCTGTCTCAATATTTCTATCGTCGTACAAAACGAAATCCTATGATCATTCCTGTTATCATGAATAAAAAACAATGAGAAAGAAATTTATTATAATACGAAATATCATCATTATTCTTCTGGTCATATTACTGGGATTATTTATTTTTGACCGGATATTTGGATTAACATCCAATTATTCTTTAACAAATCAGACTTTCTCAGATGATAAACTGCCAGAAGATTTTAATGATTTTACTGTGGCTTTTATCAGTGATCTTAATCTTGCTGATAAAAGTGATCTAAAGAGAACTCAACAAATCATTGATGAATTAAATGAAGAAGATATAGATATGATTCTTTTTGGAGGAGATATTTATGACAGTTCTCCTTTTGAAACAGAACAGACTATCGAAATATTAAAATCAATTGAATCGAAATATGGAAAATTTGCTGTAACAGGAGAAAAAGATCAGAATGATATAAATACCTGTACCAATGTGCTAACAGAATCTGGATTTGAAGTATTACATAATGAAATACGTAATATTTATTATCAGAATTCATGTATTAATCTCATTGGGCTGGAAAATAATGGTGACTGCAGTCAGCTGATCAATGATAGTAATAAGGATAACTTTAAAATTGTTTTTGTCCATCAGCCTGACTATTTTGATGAAGTCAAAGCAAGTGACGTCCAACTACAGTTATCAGGACATACACTGGGTGGATATATCAGAATACCATTTTTTGGTGGTCTAAAAACGAAAGATCTTGGTGAAAACTATGTCAGTGGTAAACATACCAGTGAAAATACGACCCTTATCATTTCTAACGGATTAAACAAAGAATCAGATGAAAACTATCGTATTTTTACAACTGACGAAATAAAAATTATTACACTAAAGAAAAAATAGAGAATTCAGAAATGATTGATTCATTTCTGGATTTCTCTATTTTTTTATCATTGTTCCAACACCTTTTTTAGTGAATATTTCAATCAACAGACTATGTTCTAAACGTCCATCTAGAATATGTACCCTTCTAACATCATTTTGAACTGCTTCCAGGCAGTTTTGCAATTTTGGAATCATTCCCCCACTGATAACTCCTGAAGCAAACAATTCTTTTGCTGATTGGGTATCGATTTTAGAAATAAGCGTTGCAGGATCATGCGGATCCTTTAATACGCCTTCTATATCCGTCAGGAAAACCAGTTTACTGGCTTTCATTGCTCTGGCAATAGCTGTTGCCACATCATCAGCATTAATATTATAGCCACGATATTTTTCATCAAGTCCAATTGTCGAAATAACTGGCGTATAACCCTGATCAAGCAAAATATGAATTAACGATGGATCAACTTTTGTTATTTTTCCAACAAAACCAATATCTTCCCCTTTTGGCATTGTCTTTTCAACTGTAATCATATTCCCATCTTTTCCTGACAGGCCTACTGCATGGGTTCCAATTCTTTCTAAATGTGTTACCAGTCCTTTATTGATCTTACCTGAAAGTACCATCTCCGCAATTTCTAAAGTTGGTGCATCCGTTACTCTCAGACCATTTTTAAACTGACTTTGAATCTGTACCCTGCTTAACATATTATTGATATCTTTCCCACCACCATGAACAATAATTGGTTTTAACCCAACTGATTTTAGTACAGCAATATCTTTAAGAACACTTTGCTTGATAACTTCATTGGTCATGGCACTGCCACCGTATTTAATAACAACAATATCGCCTTCATATTTTTGCATATAGCCCAATGCTTCAACTAATATTTCAGCTTTATTGATTTCTTTTTTAAATGTTTCCTGCATAGTTCAACTTCCTCCTATGAACGATAATCCGCATTGATTTTGACATAATCATATGTTAGATCGCAACCCCAGGCAGTCGCCTTGGCATCGCCAGCTTTCATATCAATATTTGCCTTGACATATTCACTGGAGAGAATTTTGGTTGCCTGCTCTTCACTGTAATCTGTCGCCATACCATTTTCAACCAGTTTCAGTTTTCCGAATTCACTTTCAATATACAGATCAACCTGATATGGATCAAACTGTTCTCCAGAATATCCCATTGCACATAATAAACGACCCCAATTAGCATCATTTCCATAAACTGCTGTTTTGACTAACGGTGAAGTACAAACACTTTTGGCAATCACTTTGGCCTGAGCCGTATTTAAACTGTGAAAAACATTGATCTCTAAAAGTTTTGTTGCTCCTTCACCATCACCAGCAATGCATTTTGCCAGATATTCATTAACATAATATAAAGCATCTTTAAAAATTTCATAATTTTTATCTTCTGTTGTTATTTCTTTATTTCCTGCTAATCCATTAGCCAGTAACAGTACGGTATCATTGGTTGATGTATCTCTATCAACCGAAACCATATTAAAAGTATCAGGTATAACTGATTTCAATGCCTTTCCTAACAGTTCTTTTGAAATATTGATATCAGTTGTAATAAATCCCAACATTGTTGCCATATTAGGATGAATCATTCCTGAACCCTTGCAGCAGGCACCAATCGTTATCGTTTTTCCATCTATTTCAATTTCAACGGCAATATGCTTTGGTTTTGTATCAGTTGTCATAATTGAAGTTGCGACATCAATTCCTGCTTCCTGACTGTCACTTAGTAATTTCAAAGCATCTTCAATACCTTCAGCAATTGGCTGAGTTGACAGTTGTTTGCCAATTACACCGGTTGAACAGATCAGAACCTTATGTTTATCAGCATTCAAAGCCTGTCCCACGATACGCGCGAATTCTTCATTTGCTTCTTCTCCCATTGTTCCTGTACAGGCATTGGCAATTCCACTGTTGATTGCTATTCCTTTGACTGTATCAACATTTTCAACAATATATTTATCCCATAAAACTGGTGCAGCTTTAACAACATTTGTCGTAAATGTTCCCGCTGCCTTGGCTTCAACATCAGAAACGATCAGCGCAAAATCTTTATTTTTCTTTTTTATACCGATATGACATCCAGCTCCTTTAAAACCTAAAGGAGAAGTTACTGTCCCATGATCTAAAATTTTCATTTTTACCTCCTATAAAACAGCAGGTGCCAGCATTAATCCTTCTTTTTCATCCAGTCCAAACATGATATTCATATTCTGAATAGCCTGTCCGGCAGCACCTTTTACCAAGTTATCCATAGCTCCCATCATAATGATGCGGCTTGTTCTTTGATCAATGACATAAGAAACATCAACAAAGTTTGAACATTTGACATTTCTTACTTCAGGAACAAATCCATCTTTTAAAACTCTTACGAAATATTCGTTATCATAAATCTTATACGCCTCTTTCACCTGTTCCTTGGTGACACCAGCTTTTAATTTTGCATAGGCAGTCACCAGAATTCCCCTGTTCATTGGAATTAAATGCGGTGTAAAGTTCAATGTCACTTTCTGCTGACTGGCATATCCCAACTGTTCTTCGATTTCAGGAGTATGACGGTGGCTTGCTACACCATAGGCCTTGATACTTTCGTTGACTTCGCAATATAGATTCTGCACTTTTGCTCCTCGTCCAGCTCCGCTCGTTCCACTTTTGGCATCAATGATCAGTGTATCCATATCAATGAGTCCAGCTTTTGCCAAAGGATAAATTGATAATATCGAACATGTTGGATAGCATCCCGGATTAGCAATCAGTCTGGCATCTTTAACATCATCACGATTAATTTCACATAATCCATAGACTGCTTCATCAATAAATTGTGGTGAAGCATGTTTAAGACTGTACCATGATTCATAAGTAGCGACATCTTTGATACGATAGTCCGCTGACAAATCAATGACTTTAACTTTTTTCAAAACATTTTCATTGACTGTTTTTGCACAGACACCTTGAGGTGTTGCAAAAAAAACAACATCAACATTATCCAGATACTCTTCGATATTTTCATCAACACATTTCTGGTCTAATAATGTAAAATAGCTTTTATAAATATCACTGTATTCCTGTTCACTGTAGGTTCTTGATGAAACCCATTCAATATGAACTTGTGGATGTGTCAGCAGCAGTCTGACCAGTTCACATCCTCCATAACCTGTTGATCCTACAATTCCTACATTTATCATTCTGTTATCCTCCTTTATCAATAAAAAAACGCCTCTAAAAATAGAGACGATTGACCGCGTTACCACTCTAATTGCTATAATTTGACCTTATAACCTCTTTCACCTTTAAGGCAGGTTTACCTAAAGATATACTTCATTCCATCTTTCCTCTCGTAAATGCGCTTCATTTTTATTTTCATTCCTATCTTCCACCATCATAGGATCGCTGTGACTTCCATAAAAACTACTCTTTTAGTCATCGAGTTTAAGGTTATTATATGACATTATTTTATTTTGTCAATAATTGAAAAGAAATTAACTTGATATCTCCATGATAATTTTATGTTGCATAATTAATAAAAGTAGTTTATGATAATTTTAATTAAAAAGGGGGATTTATTAAATGAAAGAAAAAGTTATATTAGCTTATTCTGGTGGTTTAGATACAACTGCAATCATTCCTTGGTTAAAAGAAAACTATGACTATGATGTTGTATGCTGTTGTATTGATGTTGGTCAAAAAGATGAATTAGATGGATTGGAAGAACGTGCTAAAGCATGTGGTGCAACAAAATTATATATTAAAAATGTTGTTGAAGAATATGTAGAAAACTACATTATGCCAACTGTTCAGGCTGATGCTGTCTTCGAATACAAATACTTATTAGGTACAGCAACAGCTCGTCCATTAATCGCAAAAATTCTGGTAGATGTTGCAAGACAAGAAGGTGCAACAGCAATCTGCCATGGCGCAACAGGTAAAGGAAATGATCAGATTCGTTTTGAACTGGGAATCAAGGCTTTAGCTCCTGATTTAAAAATCATCGCTGCCTGGCGCGATCCAAAATGGACATTAGATTCACGTGAATCAGAAATCGAATACTGCAGACAGCATGGTATTGATTTACCATTCTCAGCTGACAGCAGCTACTCACGTGATAGAAACATCTGGCACATTTCACACGAAGGTCTAGAACTGGAAGATCCTGCTTGTGCTCCAAATTATGATCATTTACTGGTATTATCTAATTCACCAGAAAAAGCACCTGATGAAGCTATTAGCTTATCAATTGACTGGGAACAGGGTGTTCCAATGGCTTTAAACGGTGAAAAAATGTCACAGACTGCCATCTTAGAAAAACTCAATGAATTAGGCGGAAAATACGGTGTGGGTATCGTTGATATCGTTGAAAACCGTGTTGTTGGTATGAAATCTCGTGGTGTTTATGAAACACCTGGAGGAACAATCTTAATGGAAGCTCACAGACAACTGGAAGAACTTGTTTTAGATAGAGAAACTTTAAAATATAAACGTCTTGTTTCTGTTGAATTTGCAGAACTTGTTTATGCTGCAAAATGGTTCTCACCATTAAGAGAAGCACTAAGTGCTTTTGTTACAAAAACACAGGAATATGTTACTGGTACAACAAAATTCAGATTATATAAAGGAAATATCATCAAAGAAGGAACAACTTCTCCATATTCACTTTATGACGAAGATATTGCATCGTTTACAACTGGTGATTTATATGATCATCATGATGCTGAAGGATTCATTACTTTATATGGTCTTTCAACAAAAGTTCGTGCAATGAAATTAAATAATAAAAAATAAAAAGAGCAAATGCTCTTTTTATTTCAAGGAGGAAAATTATGAATTTATGGGGTGGAAGATTTACCAAACCGACAAATCAGCTGGTTTATGATTTTAATGCATCAATCTCTTTTGATAAAACATTTGTCAAACAAGATATCAAAGGAAGCATTGGTCATGTAAAAATGCTGACAAAGCAGCAGATTCTGACCGAACAGGAAGGACAGCTGATCGAAAAAACATTAAACGATTTCTTAAAAGAAATCGATGAAGGAACATTGACAGTTGATGAAAGCTTTGAAGATGTTCACAGCTTTGTTGAATCAACACTGATTGACAGAATTGGTGATGTTGGTAAAAAACTACATACCGGTAGAAGCAGAAATGATCAGGTCGCATTGGATATGCGTCTGTATACCAAAGATCAGATTGAAATGTTAAATACATTACTTGTTGATCTTCTTAAAACGATCCATCACATCATGAAAGAACATACTGATACGATTATGCCTGGTTTTACCCATTTACAGAAAGCTCAGCCAATTACTTTAGCACATCATATGGGAGCTTATTTTGAAATGTTCAAGCGAGACCGTTCGCGTTTACACGATATCTATCAACGTATGAATTACTGCCCTCTTGGCTCTGGAGCACTGGCTGGCACAACTTATCCATTAGACCGAGAATACAGTGCACAAATTCTAGGTTTTGCCGGTCCTTGTTTAAACAGTATCGATGGTGTATCTGATCGTGATTATCTTATTGAACTGCTATCAGCCATGTCAACAATGATGATGCATATGTCTCGTTTAGCAGAAGAAATGATCATTTGGAATTCTAATGAATATCAGTTTATTGAACTTGATGATACATTCTCGACAGGATCATCAATCATGCCACAAAAAAAGAACCCTGATATCTGTGAACTGATCAGAGGTAAAACTGGCAGAGTATATGGTGCCTTAATGGGTCTATTAACAACGATGAAAGGTATTCCTCTAGCCTATAACAAAGATATGCAAGAGGATAAAGAAATGTATTTTGATGCATTAAATACTACCAAAGGCTGCCTGCAGCTTTTGAGCGATATGCTGAAAACTACAACTTTCAATAAGGAAAGAATGAAAAAATCGGCAACAGGTGGATTTACTAATGCAACTGATGCTGCAGATTATCTGGTTAATAAAGGTATACCATTTAGAGATGCTCATGGTATTATTGGCCAGCTTGTCCTGTACGCAATTGAACAGAATAAATCATTAGATGAACTCAGCATCACTGAATTCAAAAATATCTCTGAAACATTTGAAGAAGATATTTATGATGCCATTAATGTTCATACCTGTGTTAATAAGAGAAACACGATCGGTGCCTGTGGTCAGGATGCCATGGAACAGGTTATTGCCCTGAATGAAGACTATCTCAATCAGCTCTAAATAAAAAATAGCGATGTCACCATCGCTATTTTTTCTTATGATCATTTGCATACTTGACATGATATAAAGCTTCTAACACCTCAAAAATATAAGTGATAGAAAACTTGCCAATCAAAGACAGGTGGTCAGTTCCTACTTTTATGCACATATCAAAATATTCACTATATGGAAAATTTTCAACCTGTGTGATGCAGATTTTATAGGCTTTGCTTTTTGAAATTTCTCTCATCATATCAGGATGATCGATCCAATATCCACCAGCAATACTTGAAACAATAATAACATCATTTTCTGTCAGCATCTTAACAACTTCTCTTTGACTGTTTAAAGGATACATTGCTGAACATCTTTTCCCCAGATAAGCCAATTCAATCTGCAGCTGCATGGAAACTGACTGTGTGAAAAAGTTTCCTGCAAAACAAACTTCCTGACTCTGATAGATTCGATCAACAATATCTTCCAGTTTTTCAAATTTGATTGTATTATAGGTTGCTCTTAAATTATCAATGATATTTTCAAAATGATCAACAAACAATTCCTTAGTTGTTTTCCCTTGTACCGGAAACACCGGCAACTGATGATCAAACTGCATTCTAATAGAATCACGGTTAAAATAACGCAGATTCATTGTGACATCGCTTTTAAAATCAGCAAAGCTTTCATAGTTAAGCTTTCGACATAATCGCGATATCGTTGCTGTAGAAACAAAACAGAGATTCGCCACATCTGTGATTGTCAGTTCCGGTATCTTGGCAATATTTTCTAAAATAATTTTTGCCGCATTTGAATAGACATCATTGATTTCTGTCGTATTGATAAAATTAATCAGATTATAAAAGGCGCCCCTCATTATCATATACCTCCGTCATTTTAACAACAAAAATCTGATTATCATCTAAACACAGACAGTTTAACTGTCCTCTCATACCAACAGCTAATCCTCCATCAATTCCGATCTTATTGTGAAATTCATCATCATACCAGACATCAAAACCACCATCACGATTGATAAAACATAATGGTGTATGCCCAAAGATATATGTTTTTTTCAAATCACATTCACTTAAAAAGAAATAATCCCTAATCCATAACAAGGTATCTTCTTCCTGCTCTGGTAAAGTTGCTTCTGGATCAATACCTGCATGAACGAGAACATAATCTATATTATTCACTGTTAATTCCAAATATAAAGGCAGCTTTTCCAAATATGTATATAAATTCTTTAAAAAAGCACTTCGTACAATTGTATAATCAAGATGATTTAGACCATTTTTATGAAGGTAATGACGAACATTCTCAATCGTTTTTTCACCACCGTTTTGCGACCATAACTTAAATTCCATGCTAGGATAATCAAAATCATTATGCTTTACAGCAGACTTTAAAGCTTCCTGCATCATATATTCGTGATTGCCTTTAAGCAAGGTTATATTTTTAAATTTCTGAATATAAAAATAAATAGCCAAACTTTCTGGTCCACGGTCACAGATATCCCCTAATATATAAAGTCTATCATTATCACTGAATTGTATTTTCTCTAACATTCTTTTAAATACTTCAAAATTGCCATGAATGTCAGACAGAACATAAGTTTTACCTTCCATGATCATCACCTACTATAATAATATCACAATTTTTCTATTGTTTAAATTATTTAATAAATAAAAAAAGGAATCTTGATGATTCCTTTATCCTAAATATGCTTCTTTAACTTTTGGATTATCTGCAATTTCTTTAGCGTCTCCTGAAACTGTAATATTTCCTGTTTCTAGTACATATGCTCTATTGGCAATTGATAATGCCTTATTGGCATTCTGTTCAACCAGTAGAACTGTCACCCCATCAGCATTAATCTTTTTGATAATACTGAAAATCTCATTGACCAGAATTGGAGATAACCCCATAGATGGTTCATCTAATAACAGTAATTTTGGTTTAGCCATCAAAGCACGCCCCATGGCCAACATCTGCTGTTCACCACCTGACAATGTCCCTGCCAGCTGATTTTTTCTTTCTTTCAAACGAGGAAAACGCTGATAGATTTTTTCCAGATCCTGTTGAATTCCCTCTTTATCTTTTCGCAAATAGGCCCCCATCTCAAGATTTTCCAAAACTGTCATTTCTGTAAAGACATGACGCCCTTCTGGAACCTGAATAAGTCCTAATCCAGGAATTTTATGAGCTGACATCTTAGTTATATCCTGTCCATTAAACTCAATAGAACCTCCAACACTATGCAGCAAGCCACTGATTGTTTTCATAATGGATGTTTTTCCAGCACCATTTGCTCCAATCAAAGCAACAATTTCTCCTTCATTAACTTCAAAGCTTACATCTTTAATAGCTTGAATAACACCGTAGTAAACATTGATATTTTTAACATTCAGTAACATGCTATCCCTCCTTGTCGCTACCTAAATATGCAGCTATAACTTCTTCATTGTTTCTAATTTCTTCAGGTAAACCAGTTGCCAGAACCTGACCAAAGTTTAAAACTGTAATTCGATCACATATTCCCATGACAAATTTCATATCATGTTCGATAAGCAATACAGAAATATCAAATTTATCTTTGATAAACTGGATCATTTCCATTAATTCTGCTGTTTCTGTCGGATTCATTCCAGCTGCCGGTTCATCAAGCAGTAGCAGTTTTGGAGAAGTTGCCAATGCTCTGGCAATTTCCAGTTTTCTTTGTTTTCCATATGGTAGATTTTTTGCTTTGACCTGACTGAATTCATCCAGCCCTGTTACTTTCAACAATTCCAAAGCTTTCTTTTCAACTTCTTTTTCTTCACGATGATAACGTGGCAGTTTTAAAATTCCTTCAACTAAAGAATAGTTCATCG
This sequence comes from uncultured Bacillota bacterium, assembly GCA_949290865.1. Taxonomy (GTDB): domain Bacteria; phylum Bacillota_I; class Bacilli_A; order Erysipelotrichales; family Coprobacillaceae; genus Faecalibacillus. The sequence goes on along the minus strand of CASETM010000105.1, from coordinate 3,728 downwards.
ACTGATTCATACCTATTTTTACATTATCTAAAACTGTCAGGTCCTTAAACAAACGAATGTTCTGAAAAGTTCTGGCAATACCTAATTTATTCACCTGTACAGTTGATTCTTTCGTAATATCTTCTCCATCCAAAAATATTTTCCCACGTGTTGGTTCATATACCTTTGTCAACAAATTAAATATCGTTGTCTTTCCTGCTCCATTAGGACCAATCAGACCATAGATTTCATGATATTTAATTTCAATATTAAAATCATTGACCGCCGTAAGACCACCAAAATCAATACCTAAATTTTCTGTCTTCAATACACATTTTTCATTAGCCATCGTTTTGATCTCCTTTATTCTTTTTGTTATTCAATATTTTTTTCAGGAACGAAGTAATTGTTGGATTATTCGTTACAATCATAATGAATATTAAGACAATAGCATAGATGAGCATACGATAATCAGACAAGAATCGCAATAATTCTGGCAATAAAACAAGAATCGTTGTTGAAATGATCGTTCCCAGCATATTTCCTAAACCACCTAAAACAACATAAACCAAAATAAGAATAGACTGATTAAAATCAAATTTAGCTGGTACCAAAGTCGAAAAATTCAATCCATATAAAACCCCTGCTGCACCTGCAATTCCTGCTGATAAAACAAACGCTATCATTTTTGTACGAACAATGTTAATTCCCACTGACTGAGCAGCAATTCTGTCATCGCGTGTTGCCATAACATTTCGTCCATATTTACTGTTAATAAAATTATAGATGATAAAAATCGTAATAAGAATCAGAATGATTCCAACCGTAAAAGTCGAAATACGATTTGTCCCCGTGGCACCAATCGGTCCATTGATCAGCATCATACCAGTATCATCGAGAACCACATTATTTGTGATAAAGCTGAAATGAAAACCAGAGGCATCATAACCTAAAAATGTATTATTGATTAGACTTTTGATAATCTGTCCAAAGGCCAAGGTGACAATAGCCAGATAGTCTCCTTCCAGTTTTAAAACTGGAATACTGATCAAAAAGCCAAAAAAAGCTGCAACAATTGCCCCAATAATAATAGCGACAACCAGTCTCATGATATCATTTGTAATCATTGTTTCTGTTACACTGGCAACAACAACACCTGTAAAAGCACCAATACTCATAAATCCAGCGTGCCCAAGGCTTAATTCACCAGAGATACCAACAACCAGATTTAATGCCAGAGCAACGATAATATAACTGGTTACAGGAACAAGCAAATTAATAAAAAGACTTTTTAATGATCCAGAAATCATTAAAGCTTCAATAATAAAATACGCAATAATGACCATACTCATACAAATTGTACGATTTTTATTTTTTCCCAGAAAGGTAGTTTTTAATCTATTCATTTTCGCCACCTACACTTTCTCACTTATTTTTTTACCTAATAAACCTGTTGGTTTAATTAGTAAAACGATGATCAAAACTAAAAACACAACCGCATCAGACATTTGGGAAGAAATGTAAGCTTTTGCCAGCGTTTCCAATATTCCAAGTAGCAATCCACCTACAAAAGCACCGGGGATAGATCCTATCCCACCAAATACCGCTGCAGTAAAGGCTTTGATTCCTGGCATTGATCCAAGTGTTGGATTAACGGCAGGATATGTAGAACATAATAAGATTGAAGCAATCGCAGCCAGTCCCGAACCAATGGCAAAAGTAATTGAAATCGTTGTATCAACATTGATTCCCATCAGCTGTGCAGTCGTTTTGTCTTCAGAGCAGGCACGCATTGATTTCCCAATTTTTGTTTTATTTATAAACAGTGTAAGAACAATCATGATAACAATACATACAAATATCGTAATAAAAGTCAGTACGGAAATCTGTAGCTTTCCATCAAACAAACCTATATTTCCAAAATCGAATAAAGTTGGAAAAATCTTTGTATCAGTCCCCCACAGGATCTGAGCTGCATTCTGAAGAAAATAACTGACACCAATCGCAGTAATCAAAACAGACAAAGATGAAGCCTGTCGTAAAGGCTTGTATGCCAGTCTTTCAATAAGTACTCCTAATAATGTACATACCAGCACCGAAACGAGAATAGCAATAATCGCCGGCATATTAAAATTACCAACAGCCAGAAATGCAGCATAAGCTCCAATCATGATAACATCACCATGCGCAAAGTTAAGCATTTTGGCAATGCCATAAACCATCGTATAACCTAATGCTATGATTGCATATACACTTCCTAATCCTAAACCCGTGATTAAATACGATAAAAAATCCATAAATAATCCTCCCCTATATATTTATTTAAAAGAAAAGGTTAACAAACATGTTGCCAACCTCTCATTAACCTCAATTTAGATTAGTCCTGAACACCTACATAGGCACCGTTTTGGATAATAACAGCTTTAGGTGTTTTACTTACTTCTCCATTTTTTGACCAGGTCATATTTGTTCCAGTCACTCCATTAAATTCCATAGAAGTAAATTGATCAATTAAAATATCAGCAATTTCTGAATTACTCATATCAGGTTTTGCTTTTCCTTCAGTTAATGCATTATAAATTGCATAAATGCAGTCATATGCATCAGCAGCAAACTGATTAGGAGTTTCTCCATATTTTTCTTCATATTTCTTAACAAAATTAGCAGTTAATTCATCTGTTGCATCAGCTGAAAATGGTGTCAACAAATAAACACCTTCTGCCAAGCTCTTATCAAAACCTTTTAATGATAAGATTCCATCCATACCATCAACACCAAAGAAAGTAGGCTTATAACCCATTTTATCTGCCTGTGTTAAAATCAGTGAAGCAGGTTGATAGTAAATTGGTAAATAAACAACGTCGGCTCCTTTAGACTGCGCATCCTTTAACTGAACATTGAAATCAGTAGCACTTGAATTATCAAATGATGATTCAGAAACAACTTCCAAACCGATTTTTTTTGCTTCAGCAACAAACTTCTGATAAATTCCTGTTGAGTAGTTATCATCACTCTTATAAATAACTGCAACTTTTGTTCCAATTTCTGAATGTGACTTAATGTAATCAGCAGATGCTAATCCCTGGTTAGGATCAGTAAAACACATCTGATAAACATATTCAAATGACTTTGTATATTTTGCATCTTTATAGATAACAGTTGGTGAAGATGCAGATGGTGTCAAAGCAAAAGTTGTATCATCAGCATAGTTTTGTGATACGGCTGCCCCAGCACTTGAAGTAACTGTCGCAAGTCCAATTTGCATTCCCCAATCTTTTAAGCTTCCATATGCTGTTGGTGATTTTTCAGGATCAGCAACATCATCTTCCATCTTGAATTCTAATTGAATTCCATCTTTTTCATTAACTTCTTCAACAGCTAATTCAACGGCGTTTTTTACTGCATTCCCATAAACAGCATTATCGCCAGTTAATGGTCCAGAAATACCAATTTTAAAAGTATTGCTGTCTCCTGAACCACCAGATCCACCACAAGCTACTAACATACTTGATGCAGCAACCAGGGCTAAAATCTTTTTCAGTTTCATAATTATCCCCCTCTATTGTATTCAATTATACATAATATTATAAGTTTTTTTTATAACAAGTCAATAACTTTTCTAATCAGGATATAAAAAAGATTCAGCCTTAAAATTATTTATCATAAATTATTTTATTTGATAAATCCAAAAAAAAGATACCTCGAACAGGCATCTTCATTATTTATTCAACATCTCTGCCAATGGTTGC
>CASETM010000104.1 GCA_949290865.1 uncultured Bacillota bacterium | reverse complement strand
TATCGTTGCCATCATCGGTGGTCGAAACTATACGTTTGGCGATCTGAACTATGCGACATCAAAACAGCAGCCGGGATCATCAGTCAAACCATTCCTTGACTATGGACTGGCCTTTGAATATCTTGACTGGTGTACTGGACAAACCATTAAAGATGAGCCATATTCGAAAGGTGGATGGACGCCTAAAAACTGGGATGGTCAATATCATGGGGTTGTTACCATCAGTGAAGCCTTGGAAAACTCATGGAATATCCCCGCCATCAAAACTTATGAAGAAATGCAGAAAGAAATTGGTAACGATGGCATCGTTGAAGCCATGGAATCGATTGGTATTTCTATGGATGGTGAAGAACCAAACGCATCATATGCAATCGGTGGTTGGAGTAAAGGAATCTCACCATTAGAAATGACCAGTGCCTACGCAACAATTTCCAACAATGGTGTCTATGTTGAATCACATACAGTCAATTATATTGAAATCGTACAGACTGGCGAAATCATTACAGTTGATGAAGATATCCAGGATGACAAGGAACAAAGCAGCTACAGTGAAGCCAGTGCCTTCATGGTCAGAGAAACAATGATCGACTATACAAAAAATGGCAGTGGCAACTATGCCTATCTTTCAGGTATCAGCAACTGCGGTGCCAAAACAGGAACATCGAACTGGCCAAGCGGTTCATCAAAAGGAAAATCAGGAAAATCTCGTGACATTTGGATGAGCGCCTTTACAAGCGATTACATCTGTTCGGTATGGATGGGATTTGGTAAAGAAGGAATTGACAAAGGGAAAACAACCAGTGGCTATAAAGCCTATCCTGGCAAAGTTGTTCAGTCTATTTTAAAACAATTAAATAAAAATGGCAGCAAGAAAAAGTATCCATCACAACCTGATACTGTTATTCAAGAAGGTGATGAATACTATAAAAAAGGAACTGATCATCAGCATAACTACGAAATATCAGAATCTCAAGAAACGCAGCAGCCTGAAGAAGATCAGCAAACACAGCAGTCTGAGCAGACACAACAGCCAGAAACAGATGATAATGATGATTCTCACGAAGAAGAAATTGAAAATCCTGAAGAAACAGAAGATCCTGATGGATCAGATGATACCGAACAAGGATCACAAGGTGGTTCGCAGGGATCACAGGGTGGTTCACAGGGATCAACAAATACGCCAGGACAAACAACACCTTAACTTTATATAAAGGAGCACTTTAGAGAAACTGTCTTTCATTTTGGAGACAGATCATCAAAAGTGCTTTTTATTTTGCAGTTATCTCTGCCAGATTGTTTTCATTTTAGAAATAAGGTATAATTTCTATATAAAGAAAACATGTGGAGGTATCATCATGGCTTTCAATAAACAAACATTAAAACGCCTTAATAAAAAGAAAGTACTATTTGTTGTTATCATGGTGTTCATGATAGCGGTTTTTACACTGGCTGGAATTTTTGGGTATAGTGTCTATAAAAATACAGCAGCATTCGATGCCCAAAAACTGTTATCCAATGAGCCAAGCCAGATTTTCGATGTTGACGGCAATGTCGTTTATACCTATGGCAGCGATGAAAACGGAAAACGTGAAAATATTACTTATGACGATCTTCCTCAGGTCCTCATTGATGCTGTGGTCGCTGCTGAAGATTCTCGCTTTTTCGAACACAATGGTTTCGATCTGCCACGTATCATCAAGGCTGCC
>CASETM010000103.1 GCA_949290865.1 uncultured Bacillota bacterium | reverse complement strand
GTTTGACACCGGCATTGACTTATCTGTTTTCTGTTCTGTTTTTAAAGGAAAGCGTCAGTTTCTCGATGATTTGTGGTTTTCTTATTGTTTTTTTCAGTTCGCTATGTTTATTAAAGTATCAGCACTGTTCTCGTGAAAAAATAAATCTCTTTCACAGTAAAATCTTTGGGATTTTTTAGACAAGGAATGCTCATTATGTTATAATTCTGTATAGATATGAAAAAGAGGTTGAATACAGATGGAATGGATCAATAAGATTATCAATACATTAGGAGCGAAAAATATTATTATTGGTGGAACTGTTCTACTCGCTCTTATTATTTTTATTTTAGTCTATAGATTAATCAAATTAAGGAAATACAGAAAACAGATTGTTGAACTTGAAAATAACATGAATGCTATTAAATCTCTGCCGATTCAGTATAAACTGGGAAGAGTTAAAGGAATTGCCAGAAATATGCAGGATGTCAAAGAAAAATATGATGAACATGAAACAAACTATAATGAACTCTGTAATTTACAGTCTGAAAAAATCGTTCCCCTGATCAATGATATAGATGAATCGCTTTATTACCGCCGTTTGAGAGGTGTTAAAAAAGATCTTCATGAATTGTCAGAACTGCTGAATAAATATGAAACTGAATCAAAGGAACTGCTAAAGCAGATTGAAGTCATTACTGAAATTGAAAATATCCAAAGACTGGAAATCATCAAAGTTAAAGAGAAATATCGTAATACGAATGACAGTTACACACAGATTCGTTTTAAAATTGATGATTTTGTTCCTGCGGTTCAGGATGTTTTCAAGAAAATCGATGATAATTTTGTCAAGCTTGAAAACTATATGAATACCCAGCAGTATGAATCAGCAAAGAAATTTACTGAAAAAATATCAGGAGATATAGATTTTCTGGATGCAGCCTTAAAGGATCTGCCTACATATATTTCTGTTGTTAGACAGTATCTGCCTAACAAAATCAAAGATATTCATAAGATCATGGAAGAAATGAAGTCAAAAGATTTTGCTATTGAGCGTTTAGATGCGACATTAAGAATGAACAAGATTGAAAGTGATCTGAAAGATACATGTACAGATATCAAAAAGCTGCAGTTAGATAATGTTGGAAAAAACATCGAAGTCATGACTGAAGAAATAGAACTGCTTAACAATGATTTTGAAAAAGAACAGGCAGCCTATAAACTGTATGAAGAAAGCAAAAACAAATGCTATAAAAATGTCAATATGATTGACAGTGGTCTCCAGAATACAATCGAAGTCATTCGTGATATTAGAAAAAATTATATCCTAGATGCTTTTGTTATTACTGTTGAAGATGATTATAAAGAATTTGAAAAAGTTATTGATGAATTAAATGAATTAACGAAAATCATTGAATCAAAAGATTTTTCATATGCGGAAATGATAGATAATTTTGAAGCTATCAACGAAAAATGTAAACCATTCAACAATTCACTGCTGAAACACAATGAATTGGCAGAAAGCTTGAAAATTCAGGAAAAACGCGCATTAAATGAATTAGATAACATCAATATCGTTCTGCTTGAAATCAAATCTGAAATCAGAAATAAACATCTGCCAATGATTTCTGAATCATACCAGGATTATATCCAGGATTCTTATCAGAAAGCTGATGCTATCTTGAACTTTATCCGTAAAAGACCTATTGATCTGAATAACCTGTCACAACAGGTAGATGCAGCCAGAGATGTCATCTATAAACTCTATGACAATATTCATAACCTCATTGTTACTGCTGAAATGGTTGAAGATGCAATCATTTACGGAAACAGATACCGTTCATCTTTTTTAGAAGTTAATACAGAATTAACCAAAGCGGAACTGTTATACAGAAATGGCGAATATACCAAGGCATTAGCAACAGCTGTTGATATTATCGAAAAAATCAGACCTGATTCTTATGAAATGCTGATCAATAAAAACAGTCCTAAAACCAAATAGGGCTTTTTTATTGAGAACAAAAAATCAATCAATGAATAAAATACAATAAGGAGGTTAAAATGGTATATCTAGACTATGCGGCAACAACACCATTAAATGATGAGGTATTCAAAACCTATAATCAGTTATTGAACAAATATTTTTATAATGCTGACAGCATTTACGGAAAAGGAATCGAAGTCAATCGTCTGATGGAAAAATCACGTCAGCTGATTGCCAATGCTTTGTCAGTCAATAATGATGAAATCATTTTCACCAGCTGTGGTTCAGAAGCGAATACCATGGCAATCAAAGGCATCGCATTCCAGTACCAGAATCGCGGAAAGCACATTATTACAACAAGTATTGAGCATTCTTCTGTATACGAAACCTGCCAGCAGCTTGAAAAACTGTTCGGTTTTGAGGTGACATATCTGCCAGTTGATCAGACCGGACATATTTCAATCGGTGATATTGAAAAAAACATTAGAAATGATACTATTTTGATATCGGTGATGCATGTTAATAATGAAATAGGAGCCATTCAGCCCATTGAAGACATAAAAAAACTGCTGAAAAAGTATCCTTTGATTAAGTTCCATGTCGATATGGTACAATCTTTAGGAAAACTTCCAATCGATCTGCAAGGAATTGACTGTGCTTCTTTTTCAGCCCATAAAATCTATGGATTAAAAGGCAGTGGCTTCCTGTATAAAAACAAAAAGACAACACTTGTTCCGCTGATCAATGGGGGACAGCAGGAATTTAGTTTACGAGGAGGAACCAGTAATGCCTGTACAAATATCGTTCTGGCCAAAACATTGAGACTTGCTCTAGAAAATCAGGAAGAAAAAGAACAGTATGTCAAAATGCTTCATGACTATATTATTGATGGTTTGGATGGTTTAAATGATGTTGTTATCAATACAGGGGGATCAGCATCCAATCATATCATCAATTTTTCATGTATCGGCTATAAACCTGAAGTCATCTTGCATGCTTTGGAAGAAAAAGATATCCTGATTTCCACAAGAAGTGCCTGCAGTTCACATACAAGCGATGTTTCCCGCGTAATGAAACAGCTTCACATTGACGAAGAAATCGCAAAGAGTGCCTTAAGGATCAGTATCAGCGATTTGACAAAAAAAGAAGAAATTGATAAATTTATTTACTGTCTAAAAGAAATACTAGTAGAAATAAAGAAGCAGAGGTAACGTATGAAAGCTGATTATATCGTTGTAAGATTTGGAGAATTAACAACAAAAGGAAAAAACAGAAAACTTTTCACACAGAAACTATTGAAAAATACCAAAGAAATTCTATTCGAATTTCCTCAACTGCAGTATCAATTACAGTATGATCGTCTATATATTTATTTAAATGGTGTTGATCATGAACCGGTCAATAAAAAACTGAAAAATGTTTTTGGCATATATTCTTTTTCTAATGCCTATAAATTTGCCAAAGATCTGAATATTGTCAAAGATGCTATTGCCAAAATGATCAATGAAGATACCAAAACAACTTTTAAGATCAATACCAAAAGAAGTGATAAAACATTTCCTGGGCAGTCACAGGATATTAACAGAGAAATTGCAGGACATGTGTTCCATCATGTCGATCGTCCTTTAAAAGTAGATGTTCATCATCCAGAAATGCTGATTACTGTAGAAATCAGACATGATGCTATTTATGTCATGGACAATGTGATCAAAGGTGCCGGTGGCTATCCCGTTGGGATCGGTGGAAAAGCCATGCTGATGCTTTCAGGAGGTATTGATTCACCAGTAGCGGGTTATCTGACATTAAAACGTGGTGTTGATCTGGAATGTGTTCATTTTGCGGCACCACCTTATACAAATGAATTTGCTAAAGAAAAAGTTTTTGATCTGGTAGACAGATTGCGTCATTATACGCATGGAACAATCAAAGTTCACGTTGTTCATTTTACCAAACTGCAGCTGGCAGTCTATGATAACTGTGATGAAAGCTACGCTATGACAGTCATGCGCAGAATGATGTATCGTATCGGTGAAAAACTGGCCAACAGAAATCATTGTCTGGCTCTGGTCAATGGTGAAAGTATTGGACAGGTTGCTTCTCAGACGCTTGATAGCATGCAGGTCATCAATGAAGTTGTTCGTATTCCGGTCTTGCGACCAGTTGTCTGTCTTGATAAACTGGAAATTATTGATATAGCTAATAAAATTGATACTTACAATATATCAATCAGACCTCATGAAGACTGCTGCACGATATTTACTCCTAAAGCGCCAGCAACAAAGCCAAAAAGTTATAAAGCAAGAGCTTATGAAGAAAAATTTGATTTTGAAGCGCTGGTTGATGAATGTGTAGAAACAGCGCAAACTGTTATCGTTGATAATTCCTACAAAAAAAATGAAGATATTTTTTAAAAAATGTATATATTCTTTATCCTGACACAAAATATAGTTGTCAGGAGGTGACGAACACATGGCACAAAACAACAACAGCAATAGATTAGTTGTACCTGGATCTCAAAACGCAATCGATCAAATGAAATATGAAATCGCCAATGAATTTGGAGTGAATTTAGGTCCTGATACAACTGCTAGAGCCAATGGATCTGTCGGTGGAGAAATCACAAAAAGATTAGTCAAAATGGGACAGGAACAGATGTCTCGTTCTTCATACAATAACAAATAAAGATCAGTTAATACAATCCCACAAAAATAGACAAATGAAATTATCCATGTTTCACTTATCTATCAAAGTGGGATTTTATTATGTATCTAATAAAATATGTCTTTTTCACTATTCTTTTCTTTTCTTAAAAATTTATTGTCAATTTTCCTTGAATTATGTAAAATATAAACATGACGTTTAAGGGAGGAAATATTATGGTTAAAGTTATGGCAGTAAATGCTGGAAGCTCATCATTAAAGTTCCAGCTAATCAATATGCCAAGTGAAGAAGTTATCACATCTGGTATAGTTGAAAGAATAGGTTTAGAACAAGGTAATTTTGAAATCAAAGTCAATGGCGAAAAAAAGAAAAAACAGCAGCCAATTCCTAATCATCAGGTTGCTGTAGAAATGCTATTAAGTGCTCTTGTTGAATATGAAGTTGTGAAAGATTTAAGTGAAATTGATGCAGTAGGACATCGTATCGTTCATGGTGGAGAATATTTCAATGATTCTGTTAAAGTTGATGAAGATGTTGTCAGCAAGGTTGAAGAACTGGTTGAACTGGCACCTTTACATAATCCAGCACACTTAGTTGGTTATCGTGCTTTTAAAGCTGCACTTCCAGGAGTTGAACATGTTTTCACTTTTGATACTGCATTCCATCAGACACTGGCAAAAGATAAATTCTTATATCCTTTACCATATGAATATTATACAGATCTTAAAGTACGTAAATATGGTGCTCATGGAACCAGTCATAAATATGTTTCACAGACTGTCATCAGTTATCTGAACAATCCTGAACATTCAAACATCATTGTATGTCATTTGGGAAATGGGGCAAGTTTGTCAGCTGTCAAAGACGGGGTATGTATTGATACTTCAATGGGATTTACACCTCTGGCTGGAGTCATGATGGGAACACGTACAGGTGATGTTGATCCATCAGTCATGCCTTATTTGTGTCATAAACTTAATAAAAATGTTGATGAAGTTTTAGAAATCTATAATAAAAAATCTGGTATGCTAGGAATTTCAGGAATCTCTTCAGATTCCCGTGATGTTGAAGCTGCTTTCAACAATGGTGATGAAAGAGCCATCCTGACAAGCGAGTTATATGCAACGATCGTTGCCAAATATATCGGCAGCTACTTTGTAGAACTTGGTGGCATCGATGTTATTGCTTTCACTGCTGGTGTTGGTGAAAATGCTGCATATTTAAGAAATCTAATTATCAAGGCTATTGCTCCTGCATTAAAAGCCCAATTAGATGAAGAAAAGAATAACATCAGATCATCAGAAGTCAGAGAAATCTCAACGCCTGATTCACCAATCAAAGTTATGGTTGTTCCTACAAATGAAGAAGTGATGATTGCTAGAGATACGATCAGAATTCTAGGATTATAAAAGCCTTTTTCACAAGGCTTTTCTTTTTTTTTTAATATGATATGATATTGACGAGGTGAATTTATGATTGAAAAAATATTAAATAAAATAGGTGAATATAAGCAAATCGTTATATATCGCCATGTCAATCCTGATTTTGATGCTTTTGGCAGTCAGTTTGGCATGTATTATCTGCTTAAAAATACTTTTCCAGATAAAAATATATATGTGACTGGAGATTTTTCATCTGATCTGGTTTCGAAATATCAATTTGATGGTCTGTTTTTTGATAACGATTTTCGTGAACCAGTTTTAGGAATCGTTCTCGATACTGCCAATCAGGAACGAATCGATGGAAAAAGCTACCAGCAATGTCAGGAACTGATCAAAATCGATCATCATATCGTTGTTGACAGTTATGGTCATTTAAATTTTGAGGATCCTTCAGCAAGTTCTTGCAGTCAGATTGTAGGTGAATTCTTAAAGAACGGTCGAACGGTTATCAATAAAAAAGGAGCGGAAGCACTTTTCATGGGAATCGTTGGAGATACCAATCGCTTCATGTACAGCAGTACAGATAAACGCACTTTTGAAATTGCTTCTTTATTACTCACTCAGCAGATCGATCTGCAGGATCTTTATGAAAGAATGTATCTATCTTCCTTGACAGATCTATATGTCCAGAGATTTATTCTGAATCATTTTACTGTTGATGAACAGATAGGATACTATATCTTAAAAGATGAAGATCTTCAGCTTCTGCATATATCTCGAGAAATGGGATCAAATTATGTGCAGATGCTGGGTCAGACAAAAGAATTGGCCATCTGGATGGCTATCACGGAAAATACAAAAGATGGCAATTGGCGAGTATCATTGCGTTCCCGTCATTATCCTGTTAATAAGGTGGCGAACAAATATCATGGTGGCGGACATATGTATGCTGCTGGAGCAACTTTGTCTTCACTTGATGAACTGCCATTACTGGTAAATGATTTAAAGGAGATTATCCATGAATAGAATATCTTTAATTGATCTTTTTGATAGAATACGTCATTTTTTTGATATGCAGAGTCATTTTCATAAAAATGATTTTCAGCCAAAGTCAAAAGTTAAATCCTTTGCAGTTCCACTGCTTGTTGTCGTGGTTCTGTTTATGCTTTGTGAATATATACTTTTGACTCCCGTACATTTACGTTCACATGCTTTTATCATGCAGACCATTTTTCTGATCATGATTTTTGTCGCTTTACATTACCTGTTATCAGGAAATTTTGACAAGATCAACAAGTTCCTGTGCTTTTTTGCTGTTTTCCTTGTCGTTTATCTTGGTTTAGGAACGATATACAGTCTGCCGGTCTTTCATGCCAAGGAATATCAGCAGCAGCTTTCGCTTGATAAAGAAGCTGATTTCTATAAAGACAATGAAACAATTTCATATCAGTCGATTCCAGTTGTCGATCGTGAAAGTGCTATTAAGCTGGGTGACCGTAAAATGGGTCAGATGGTTGATTATGTTTCGCAGTTTGAAGTTAATGATTCCTATGATCAAATCAATTACAATGATTCTCCTTATCGTGTGACACCATTGGAATACAGTAACCTGATCAAATGGTTTACCAACAGAAAAGAAGGTCTGCCAGCCTATATCAGGGTTGATATGGTTACTCAGGAATCAGAAGTTGTCGAATTAAAAGAAGGAATGAAGTATTCAACTTCAGAACATTTTGGCAGAAATATTTATCGCCATTTAAGACTGAATTATCCTGCGAAAATGTTTGATGAAGTTGCTTTTGAAATTGATGATGATGGCAGTCCTTATTGGATCGCACCTGTCTATGATTATAAAATTGGCTTTTTTGGCGGTAAAGACATCATTGGTGCTGTTCTAGTCGATGCTGTCAGTGGTGATCACAAGTACTATGATATCGATGAGGTTCCAAACTGGGTGGACCGTGTGTATCCATCTGATCTGGTGATTACACAGCTGGAAAATTACGGGAAATATACAAATGGGTTCCTGAATTCGATCTTTTCTCAAAAGGGTGTCCTGCAGCCAACTGACGGTTATAACTATATTGCTTTAAATGATGATGTTTATTTATATACTGGCCTGACTTCAGTATCGAAAGACGCCAGCAATGTTGGTTTTGCTTTGATCAATCTGCGTACCAAAGAAGGGAAATATTATAATATTTCTGGTGCAGAAGAACATTCAGCCATGTCTTCAGCGGAAGGAAAAGTTCAGAATCTGAAATATACAGCGACTTTTCCTATTCTTGTCAATGCCAATGGTGAACCATCTTATTTTCTGTCACTAAAAGACAGTTCTAATCTTGTTAAGATGTATGCTTTTGTTTCAGTAAAAAATTATCAGATCGTTGCGACAGGATCTAGTGTCAGTGAAGCTGAAGAAAACTACTATGAAATCCTCGCTCAAAACGGAAAGACGACCGGTGAGTCAAAATATGAAGAAACAGAAGGAACGATATCGCAGATCAGCAGTGCTGTAAAAGAAGGAAACAGTCTGTACTATTTCCAGATAGATGGCAATGATACGGTATTTATCGCAGATATTTCCTTATCCGACCAGTTACCTTTGCTCAAAGCTGGTGATAAAGTTGAAATTGAGTATATTCCAGGCGATGAAAGTGCTGTCTGTCACAAAATCAATAAAAAATAGATTTATCCCTGTTCAATTCGCAACAGGGTTTTATATTCTTTTTGATTGAATTATGATATAATTGGAAAATGAATCGAGGTGGAACAAATGAAATCAAAAGTTTTAATTGTTGATGATGAACAGGATATTAGAGAATTGATCAAATTCTATATGAATAAAGAAAGTTACGACGTTATTGAAGCTAAAGATGGAGAAGAAGCACTAGAAATCTTTGAAAGCGAATATATCGATCTGGCAATCGTTGATGTCATGATGCCAAAAATGGATGGTTTTGAACTGGTTGAAAATATCAAAGAAATCAAAGATGTACCTTGCATCATGTTAACTGCCAAAGGAGAAAGCAAAGATAAACTGAGAGGCTTTTCAGCTGGTGTTGATGATTATGTTGTTAAGCCATTTGATCCTAATGAATTAATGGCAAGGGTCAAAGCTGTTATGAGACGCTATGATATCAATGCTTCCAATATCATTATGCTAAAAGACGTTGAACTGGATGGGGAAAAATACGAAATCAGATATAAAGATGAAATAATTCATCTGCCGCTCAAACAGTTTGAACTGCTGTTTGAACTGGCAAAACATCCTAATCAGATTTTTTCACGAGAACAGCTGATTGAAAAAATATGGGGGATGGACTACGATGGTTTTGACCGAACCGTTGACGTACATATCAAGCGCATTAGAGAAAATATCGGTCATCTCCCTGGTTTTTCCGTTGTGACCGTCAGAGGACTTGGCTATAAAGTTGAGGTGGAATAAATGAAATCCATTTATTCAAAGCTGATTTTTGGTTTTTTTGTAACGATCGTAGCATCATTTTCTGTTGCTGGGATCGTTTCTTTGAAAAGCAATAATGAACAGATCAAGGAAACAGTGGTTGATGATCTGATTTCAACAAGAGATTATGTTTCTAAAGTTTTAAGCAATGAAGGTATACAAAACAAAGATGAAATAATCAATCTTTATGCTTTAAGTTCAGAACTGACCATCTCCTACTATTCAAAGGACAGCAGAGTATTCTGCTATGGCAGTCAGGATTTCTGTCTGGATGAACAGGAAATCAAAAAATTATATGAAAGTTCATCAGACCGGACGATGATCTATAGCAGTGGCAATATTCTGTCATATGGCGAAAAATGCCTGATCAATGGACAGGAATACTATATTCTCGTTCAGAAGGATACCAGTGATCAGAAAAATATTTTTACAAATTCTGTCATTCTTATCTTAGGCTGTGTTTTCTTCATCGGCAGTGTTGTATTCCTGGTTGTTGCAGAAATCATTGTCAGACCAATAGCCAGACTGACCAATGCTACAAAAGAACTGTATAATGGCAATTACAGCGTCAGGGTCGATACTTTAGGAGAGGATGAAATTTCCAAACTGAATCAGTCATTCAACCGTATGGCCATACAGCTTGCCAAACAGGATGAAACGCGACAAAAGTTTATTTCTGATATTTCTCATGAGTTTCAGACACCTCTGACATCGATCCAAGGTTTCGCAAATATCCTGAAAGAAGAGGATCTTTCTAAAGAACAAAGGGAAAAATATGCAAATATTATCTTATATAACAGTAAAAGACTGTCCTCACTGGCAAAAAATATGTTACAATTAACCCTGCTTGACAGAGATGAAATAGAATTAGAGCTGACCAGTTATTCTCTGGTTGAACAGCTGAAAAGAGTTATCTCTACGCAAGAATCTATAGCTGCCAATAAAGATATTGAAATTGTTTTTCAGCCACCTAAAAAAGATATCACGCTTTTGGCTGATGAACAGCGAATGGAACAGGTTTGGACAAATATCATATCCAATGCGATCAAATATACAAATGATGGCGGTCTTATTACTATTACGATGAAACGAACAGGTAAAGAAGTGGAAGTCGATATTGAAGACACTGGTATTGGAATGTCCAAAGAAGTTATTTCGCATATTTTTGAAAGGTTTTATCGTGAAGATAAAGCAAGAAATATAGAAGGGAATGGCTTGGGACTGGCAATTGTTAAATCAATCGTTGATTTGCATCATGGTAAAATAGAGGTAGAATCTACGGTTGATGTAGGAACTGTATTCAAAGTCAAAATGCCATTAGAGGAAAATAAACTTGGTTTCTTTAGATAAGGAAAGGGAACAGTATGTATTTAAAAAGAATAGAACTTCATGGATTTAAATCGTTTGCTGATAAAGTCAATATTGAATTCCAGCCAGGAATTACCGGAATCGTTGGACCAAACGGATGTGGAAAATCGAATATTTCAGATGCTGTTCGCTGGGTACTGGGTGAGCAGTCTGTTAAATCATTGCGAGGAAGCAATATGTCAGATGTCATCTTTGCCGGTTCTGAAGACCGTAAAGCACAGAATCTGGCTGAAGTGACCCTTGTTTTTGATAATACGGACCGTATGATCAACTATGATTACAACGAGGTCGAAATTACCCGTCGCCTGTACCGACAGGGTAATGAAGCAGAATATCTGCTGAATCATCAGCAGTGCCGTTTAAAAGATATTACCGATCTGATTTTGGATACTGGTTTAGGCAGAGATTCATTATCCATTATTTCTCAAGGAAATATCTCACGCTTTGCTGATAATAAACCTGAAGAAAGACGCGCTATTTTTGAAGAGGCAGCAGGAGTTGCCAAATATAAAAAAAGAAAAATAGAAGCAATTCGCAAGCTGGAACGAACAAAAGATAATCTAGACCGTATTGGTGATATTGTTTTTGAACTGGAAAAACAGATCGAACCATTAAGAAAACAGAAAGAAAAAGCAGAAACATATTTAGAACTGAAAGAAAAACTGACAGATATTGAAGTCAATGTCATCGTTCATGAAATATCATCAGCCAAAACTTCACTGGATCAGTTGAGCCAACAGTTAAAACAGCTCAATGAAAACCAGACAATGATCGATGCGGAAATTCTGCTGAAAGAAAACACAAATGATGAGATCAAGAAAAAAATGTTTGTTCTGGATAATGAAATCAATAACCTTCAGACAATGCTGATGGAAACGATGTCTGAAGTATCTAAACTTGAAACATCGAAAATTGAGATCGATCAGAAGCGAAAACATGCTTTGGAATCGAAAGATAATGATAACATAAAAGAACGTTTAGCCAATTTAAAAGCTATCCTGGCTGATCTGGTTGAAGAATATAATGACAGAGTCGAACGTCTCCAGACAAATGAAAATGAAACCAGTGATATCAAATCGCAGCAAGTCAAACTGCAAAGAGAGATTGAAAATCTTAATCAGAATATTTCTTTCCTGACAAATGATATCAGCAAGATGCGTTCACGAAAAGAAATACTGACAGATAATGTCAGCAATAAATCTCACTACTATAGTGGTGTAAATGCCATTATGCAATATGCCAAAAATAACCCTGGTATCATCGGTGTTCTGGGTGATCTGATCATCAATGAAGACCAGTATGATCTTGCTGTTTCTACAGCATTAGGCAGTGCTTTACAGTTTATTGTGACCAAAGATGACAACCAGGCACGACAGGCCATCAAATTCTTAAAAGACAATAAAGCCGGAAGGGCAACCTTTTTGCCAATGACATCAATGACAGAAAGACATGTCAGAGATGAACATATGCTGCTTCTGCCGACATTGCCAGGATATCTGGGAATATTAAGTAATTTTGTTTTCAGCAGCAAGAAAATCGATACTATTATTTCCAATCAGTTAGGTAATGTTATTCTGGCAGACAATATCGATCATGCATCCGCTATTTCTAAAGCGACATTTGCCAGATATAAAGTTGTCACTTTAGATGGCAATACTGTCAATGTCGGTGGTTCATTAACAGGAGGAAGTGCTACCAGACAGCAGTCAACGATCGTACAGAAAAGAGAACTGGACAAACTGGAAATCGAATTACAGCTTAAAGAAAAAGAACTGTTAGAAACAAAAAACAAAGTCAGTCAGCTCGATAACCAGCTTAAAGAAATATCTCATGATCTGCTGCAAAAACAGATGTCACATGCCAAACTGGAAGTTGTCGTCCAGAACAAAAAAGAAGAACTGATCGTAGCTAAAGGAGAATATGAATCTCTTTCTCATCAGCATATTGAACTGGAAGATTTTAAAAACAGAACAACTGAAAATCAGCTGATCCAGCGGCTGAATGAAGCCGTTAAAAAAAGGGATGAACTGACTGAACAGATCAAGGCAAAAAGAGAGTTAAGAATGGCCTATGTCAATGAAAATGATGAACTGGAAACATCACTCAAAGCCTTACGAAAAGATCTTAAAGACATTCAAACAAAATTAAATGAAACTGCTATTCAAGCTACTAAAAAAGAAGGTATTCTCAATAATTACCTTAACCGTTTAAATGAAGAATATGCTATGACTTATGAATACGCCAGTGAACATTATCAAAAAACAATTGATATTGAATCTGCAAAATTCGAAGTGGCAACACTGCGTAATCAGATTTCTGCTTTGGGTCATGTCAATATTGAAGCTATTGATGAATACAAGGAAGTCTCTGCACGTTATGAAACCATGAATGCCCAAAGGCTGGATCTTATTCATGCTCAGGATACGATCATTCAGGCTATTCAGGAAATGGATGAAATCATGATTGAAAAGTTTTCATCGACTTTTGAAAAAATCAATATCGAATTCAACAATGTTTTCCGTTCCTTATTTGGTGGGGGAAAAGCTAACATCAAATACAGTGATCCTGATAATATTCTAGAAACAGGAATAGATATTGATGTTCAGCCTCCAGGGAAAGCGGTACAGAATATCACATTATTTTCTGGTGGTGAAAAAGCACTGATTGCTATATCCTGTTTGTTTGCAATCTTGAGAGTCCGTCCCGTACCAATGTGTATCCTGGATGAAGTTGAAGCTGCTTTGGATATGGCCAATGTTGAAAGATTTGCAAAATATTTGCGTTCATTCAGTGAACAGACGCAGTTTATCGTTGTGACCCATCGTGAAGGAACGATGGAAGAATGCGATCTGCTTTATGGTGCAACCATGCAGCAAAAAGGTGTTACAAAATTAGTCAGTGTGAAATTAGAAGAAGCCATTGATCTGTCACAGGATCAAAAATAAAGGAGGTTCACTATGGGATTTTTTTCACAGATCAAAGAAAAACTGGTTGGAAAATCAGCCAGACAGAATGAAAAATATGTTGCTGGATTAGATAAATCAAATGTCACATTTTCTGAAAGAATCAATGAACTGGCAGCACGTTTTAGAGAAATCAATGATGAATATTTTGAAGAACTGGAAAACATTTTGATCATGGCCGATGTTGGCGTTTCAATGGTCATGAAAATTGTTTCTGAAATTAAAGTTGAAGTCAGATTAAAAAATATAACAGATCCAAAACAGATCAACGATATCATTGTTGACAAAATGTTTGTGATCTATGCCAACGATACAGTCATGTCTACAAAAATCAATTATGCCAAGGAAGGACTAACCGTTATTCTCATGGTAGGTGTCAATGGAGCAGGAAAAACAACAACAATTGGGAAACTGGCACACCGAATTATGCAGGACGAAGGAAAGAAGGTTGTTGTTGCCGCTGGTGATACTTTCCGTGCTGGAGCAATCGATCAGCTGGCTGTATGGGCTGAAAGAGTTGGTGTTGACATTGTCAAAGGAAAAGAAGGTGGCGATCCTTCAGCTGTTGTCTATGATGCCTTGAATAAAGCTATTGAATCACATGCAGATGTACTGATCTGTGATACTGCCGGGCGTCTGCAGAATAAAGTCAATCTGATGAACGAATTAGAAAAAATGAATCGTATCATTAAAAGAGTTGTTCCTGATGGTCCTCATGAAACCTTGCTTGTTGTTGATGCAACAACAGGTCAGAAT
This sequence comes from uncultured Bacillota bacterium, assembly GCA_949290865.1. Lineage (GTDB taxonomy): Bacteria > Bacillota_I > Bacilli_A > Erysipelotrichales > Coprobacillaceae > Faecalibacillus. The sequence continues at coordinate 41,975 of CASETM010000103.1, read as the reverse complement.
GGAATTTCTCAAGCTAGTGAATTTTCAAAAATAACAGATATAACTGGTATTGTTTTAACAAAAATGGATGGAACTGCCAAGGGTGGTATTGTTCTGTCAATTAAAGATCAGCTGAATATTCCAGTAAAGTTTATTGGTCTTGGTGAACAGGTCGATGATCTGCAGGAATTTGATCTGGAACAGTATATTTACGGATTATGCAAAAATCTTGTTGAGGTATGATGATGGAAAATTTATTGGAGAAAAAGCAGAGAATCAATTTACTGATGGATCTTTATGAAGAATTGCTGACCGACAAGCAAAGAGATTATCTCGATCTCTATTATCATCAGGATCTGTCATTGTCAGAAATTGCTCTGATCAAGGATGTTTCCAAAAATGCAGTGTATGATAATATCAGAAAAGCTGTCAGTCATCTCGAAAAATATGAAGACAAACTTAAACTTTTAGATAAATATACAGAACGTCTTCATATTCTTGATAAACTGGAAGAAGATATCAAAGAAAAACACGAAAATATCGATGAGCATTTAAAAATGCTAAGAGAATTATAGGAGGTAAATATGGCATTTGATTCTTTATCTGAAAGATTACAGTCCACACTGAAAAAAGTTTCAGGACAAGGTCAGTTAACAGAAAGCAATATGCAGGAAATGTTAACAGAGATCAGACTTGCCCTGTTAGAAGCCGATGTCAACTATGAAGTTGTTAAACAGTTCATTGCTTCAACCAAAGAAAAAGCTTTAGGAGCAGATGTAATCGGTTCTTTAAAGCCAGGACAGGTCCTGGTAAAGATTGTTCATGATGAACTGGTTCATCTGTTAGGTGATGAAGTATCAGAAATCAGCTTTGAAAAAAAACCAACGATTATTATGATGGTTGGTTTACAGGGATCAGGGAAAACAACAACTGCTGGAAAAATTGCAAAACTGATTACTAAAAAATACAGCAAAAAACCTTTACTGGTTGCTGCCGATATTTATAGACCAGCAGCAGTCAATCAGCTGGTCACTTTAGGCCAGCAGCTGGATGTTCCTGTTTATGAAAAAGGAACATCTGAAAGTGCAGAAAATATCGTTAAAGGTGCTTTGAATTATGCTGCTTTTAATCAGCATGATGTCATTATTATTGATACTGCTGGACGTCTGCATATCGATGAACCATTGATGCAGGAGCTGTCAAACATTAAGGAAATAGCACATCCTGATGAAATCCTGCTGGTTGTCGATTCTTTAACGGGACAGGATATCGTCAATGTTGCGGCTTCATTTAATGAAAAACTGTCAATTACCGGTGCAGTTCTTACAAAACTGGATGGTGATTCACGTGGTGGTGGGGCTCTGTCTATCAGACATATTACTCACGTTCCAATTAAATTCATAGGTACTGGTGAAAAACTGGATGCTATCGATCTGTTCTATCCAGACCGTATGGCTGACCGTATTTTAGGAATGGGTGACGTTGTTTCTTTGGTTGAAAAAGTTCAGGATGTCTATGATGAAAAAGAAACAATGAAAGACCTTAAAAAAATGCAGGCTGGTCGCTTTGGACTCGATGATATGCTTAAACAAATGCATCAGCTGAAAAAATTAGGTCCTTTATCAGGGGTACTGAAAATGATTCCTGGTATGCCATCAATGCCTAATCTTTCTGATGAAATGACAGACAGAAAAATGAAAGAAACCGAATCGATCATATATTCGATGACCCCAGAAGAAAGAAAAGATCCAAGCATCATCACGCTGTCAAGAAAACAGAGAATTGCCAAGGGATGTGGAAAAGATCTTGCTGCTGTCAATCGTCTGCTGAAACAGTTTGAGCAGTCCAAACAGATGATGAAAAAACTGTCAAATCTGGATCCAAACACTGGAATGCCTATGGCGGGAGGTAAATCGCAGCATTTTGTGGGAAGTCCAAACCGTAAAAAAGTTCGTCATAAAAAGAAAAAGAAAAAATAGAGGGTGTTAAGTAAAAATACTTGACACCTTTTTGTTACTATGTTAAATTATATTGGCAAGAAAAATTAAAACAGGAGGATATACTTATGGCAGTAAAATTAAGAATGATTAGAATGGGTGCTAAAAAAAGACCTTTTTATAGAGTTGTCGCTGCAGATTCAAGAGCTCCAAGAGATGGTAAATTCATTGAACTGTTAGGAACATATGATCCAACTAAAAACCCTGCAGTTGTCACTTTAAAAGAAGAAGAAATCTTAAAATGGTTAAATCAAGGTGCTCAACCATCTGATACTGTGAAAAATTTATTATCTAAACAAGGTATCATGAAAAAATTTGCTGATTCTAAACAAGGTAAATAACCATGGATTACGTAAAAATTTTAAAAGATATTTGTATTGAGCTGGTTGAAGATAAAGATCATCTGGAAGTAAGACAGATGCCTTCATTAGATGAAAATACAATTGTCTTATACGTGTATTCTGCAAAAGATGATATTGCCAAACTCATTGGCAGAAAAGGCATCATGGCTAATTCGATTCGTCAGCTGATGTCAGTTGCAGGACGTTTATCTGATAAAAAATTAGATATTAAATTTGAATCGTATGAATAGATGTGTTTTCACATCTATTTTTTTTGGAGGAGTTATGGATAAATTGAAAATTGGAAAAATTATCGGAACGCATGCCTTAAAAGGAGAGTTGAAAATCAGATCAAACAGTGATTTTAATGATCAAAGATTTGTTGTAGGACATAAACTGCTGCTTGAAAATCAAAATAAAGAATTTGTCATCAAAACTGTGCGTTTTCATAAAGGAAACTATCTGGTGAGTTTTGAAGGTCTGCAGGATATTAATCTGGTAGAAAAATATATTGGGCTCAATGTTTATGGATACAAAGATGATATCGAACTGGATGATGATGAGTATTTTTATGGTGATCTGATTGGCTGTACCGTAAAACAGGATGAGAAAGAAATTGGCAAGGTCGTTTCTATATTTCATAATGGTGCACATGACATTCTGTCAGTGCAGACAGAAACAAAAAAAGTATCAATACCTTATGTTGATGCATTTATTGACAATGTGAATATTGATGATCAGATTATTGATGTTCATCTGATCAAGGGGTTTTTAGATGAAGATTGATATTCTTTCCCTGTTTCCTGAAATGTTTGACGGTTTTTTAAATACTTCGATTATCAAAAGGGCTATTGATAAAAATATTGTAGATATTCAGATTCACAATTTTCGTGATTTTTCTTTAGATAAACACAAACATGTCGATGATTATCCTTATGGTGGTGGCCAAGGAATGGTCCTGATGTGTCAGCCGATCATTGACTGTTTAAAAAGTCTAACTAACGATGATGCGCTAGTGATCCTGATGTCTCCTCAAGGAATTACTTTAAAGCATCAGGTTGCCAAAGAACTTTCAGTTTCTAAACATTTAATTATCATTTGTGGGCATTATGAAGGTTTTGATGAAAGAATCAGAGATTATGTTGATCTTGAACTTTCAATCGGTGACTATGTTCTTACTGGGGGAGAACTAGGCAGCATGGTCGTCTGCGATGCTGTCACCCGTCTGCTTGATGGAGCTATCAGACAGGAAAGTCATGATGATGATTCGTTTGCTCAAGGTCTGCTTGAATATCCACAGTATACCAGACCGGTCGAATATGATGGCAATAAAGTTCCTGATGTGCTGTTATCTGGTCATCATAAAAATATTGCACAATGGCGTAAATATCAGTCTTTGAAAAAAACATATATGAAAAGACCTGACTTATTGGAAAATTATTCTTTGTCCGAGGAAGAAACAAAAATGTTGAATGAAATCAAAAAAAAGTGTTGATTTCATATGTAAATATGCTATAATTTATGAGTCGTATGACTGCATATGTTCCGCTGGTTAATCGAATGAACATAGAAGACGAAATATCGAAAAAGGAGAAATAAAGATGAATTTAACATTAGTAGATCAAATTACTAAAAAACAATTAAGATCTGATATTCCTCAATTCAAACCTGGTGATACTTTAAAAGTATACGTAAAAATCAAAGAAGGTAACAAATATCGTATTCAGTTATTTGAAGGGGTTTGTATTGCTAGAAAAGGGAAAGGAATTGCTGAAACATTTACTGTTAGAAAAATTTCTTATCAGGTTGGTGTAGAAAGAATTTTCCCAATTCATTCACCTATCATTGACAGAATCGAAGTTGTTAAGATTGGTAAAGTACGTAGAGCTAAATTACATTACTTACGTGGATTATCTGGAAAAGCAGCAAGAATTAAAGAAATCAGAAAATAAGAAATGGATACCCATTTCTTTTTTCGTTTATATATATTGAAACTGTATAAGAGGCAAAAAAAATGAAAAAATATTTAAAAATCATTATACAACTGTCTATATTGCTGACTATAACTTTTGTTACTTTTCATTACGTATTCTTGCCTGTAAAAATCAGTGGTGATTCTATGTACCCAACTTTAAAAAATAATGAAAATGCCTTGATGGATGCATGGCATACCAAAAAAAATAATATCAAGAGATTTGATATTATTGTTGTCGACTCTGATGATCTGGATAAGTATATCGTTAAAAGAGTCATTGGTTTGCCTAATGAAAAGATAGAATATATCGATGATCAGTTATACATCGATGGCGAATATTATGCAGAAGATTTCCTTGATCAGGAATATATTAGACAGATAAAAGAAAAAAAAGGGTTAAGTCACTTTACAGATGATTTTCAGATTCAGTTGGGTGATAATGAAATATTTGTATTAGGTGATAATCGTATAGCTTCTTTAGATTCACGCGTTTTAGGACCTTTTTCTTATGATAAAATAATCGCAAAAAATGGGCTCATTCTTTACCCGTTTAGTGAAATGAAATGGATGGATTAAACATATGGCACAAATTCAATGGTTTCCCGGACACATGGCAAAAGCCAAAAGGGAAATAAGCGACAAAATGAAACTGATCGATATCGTTATTGAACTCGTTGATGCAAGAGCACCTTACTCTTCTAAAAATCCTCTGTTCAATAGCGTGATCAATAACAGACCTCGACTGATCGTACTGACAAAAGAAGATCTTGCTGATGAAAGTATGACAAAACAGTGGCTGGCCTATTATCAAAATAAGGGCTATTATGCGATCAGTGTTAATCTTCACAATTTTAATGAATACAAAAAAATCATTCAGGTCAGCAAAGATATTCTTAAAGAGAAAATGGCCAAAGAAGCCAAAAAAGGACTGAAACCAAGAGCAATGAGAGCAATGATCCTCGGTATTCCTAATGTTGGCAAATCGACATTTATCAATCGTCTGGCAAAAAGAAAGGCAACGGTCACTGGAAATCGTCCTGGTGTTACCAAAGCCCAGCAGATCATCAAGGTTGATAAAGATTTTGAACTCTTTGATACCCCCGGAGTCTTATGGCCAAAATTTGAAAATGAAAATATTGCCAAAAATATTGCTTTAATAGGATCAATCAGACAGCAGATCCTGCCACGAGAAGAACTTTTTATCTATGCTGTTGAATATCTGATCAAAAACTATCCTGGTCTCGTCGAAAAAAGATATAACATATCCGTTGATCTGCAGGATGACTGGGTCGAAAAATGCTATGATGAAATTGCCTTAAACAGGAAAATCAAACCAGTAAGGGGTATGACCGATTATGAAAGAGTTATGGATGTTTTTTTCAACGATCTTTTTGACGGCCTGATTGGCAAAATAACATGGGAGTTTCCAAATGTGTAAGCTGCTGGAATTTGAAAACCGCTATTATCAGCAGGGATATGATTATATCATCGGTTTAGATGAAGCTGGAAGGGGACCAATGGCTGGAGAACTCGTCGTAGCCGGTGTCATTTTTCCACAAGGATTCTATGATGAAAGAATCTATGATTCTAAACAGCTTTCAGCAAAAAAAAGAGAAACCATGTATGATATCATCATTGAACATGCTTTGGCTTATCATATTGAAATCATTTCTGTTGCGGATGTTGATAAGCTCAATGTCTATCGTGCCAGTCAGAAAGGTATGGAAAAATGCGTAGAAAAACTCAAAAGAGAGACAATGTTTGCGTTAACTGATGCTATGCCACTTCATCATATTAATCATCTGGCCATCATTAAAGGTGATACACTGTCACTTTCAATCGCAGCAGCAAGTATCCTTGCCAAAGTGACAAGAGATAGACTGATGATCAGACACGCTGAAGAATACCCAGAATATGGTTTTGAAAAACACAAGGGATATGTAACCAAATCCCATAAAGAAGCTCTCGCAAGACTAGGACCTTGTCCTATTCATCGCCGTTCTTTTAAACCCATACAGCAGTATATGCAGGAACAAATGTCTTTAGATATTTAGTTCCTTTTTTTAACAAAAAAAGGCAGGAAAACACCAACAACCACATCAATACAGTATCTGTCTTATAGCCAGGCAAAAGAAAACAAGGAAAATCACAACGAAATTTCAATAAATGAATGTTCCTTATACAACGACATATAAACCAATCATTACTGCTATTAAACAACTGAGATGAATATGGAAATGTATAGTCAGATTGCACAGTGTATCTGTGAAAAGAGAGATACCGCTAAATCCATATAAACACGGATATATCGACAGTTCAAAAAGTAATAGAAAGACAAGAAAAAATTTTGCCATTTTTTTAAAGTAAAAAAATGAAAGGTTAGTCTATATATGGTTGGAGGTGAGAAAAGTGGAGGATATTCTGCTTTACTTTTCACTAAAATATAATGGTGACTTTCATAAAATATATCACGCTTTAAAAACGAAAGAAAAAGTATCTCAAGAGCAGATACATGATGCCAAAACACAGATCAAATCTAAATATACAACAATTATATCGAAAGATTATCCAGCATCTTTAAAAAGCATCATGTGTCCGCCTTTTGTCTTATATTACTATGGAGATCTTTCACTGCTCGATCATTATTGTATTGGCGTCATTGGCAGTCGCCATCCCAATCAGTATGGCTATGCCATAACTGAAACGATGGTCAGAAAACTGGTTGAACATAAAATGACGGTCATCAGTGGTATGGCTATTGGTATTGACAGTGCTGCCCATCAAAGCGCTTTAAAATATAGTGGTCATACCGTTGCTGTATTAGGCAGTGGCATTGATTACTGTTATCCTCACTCTAATCAGAAAATATATCATCAGTTAAAAAATAATCATCTTGTTATAAGTGAATACCCGAATGATGTAACACCTCAATCACATCATTTTCCAGTAAGAAACAGAATTATTGCTGGGTTAAGTGCATCTATATTAGTAACACAGGCCAATCAAAGATCAGGTACAATGATCACAGTTGGCTATGCTCTTGATCAGGGAAAAGACATATATTGCGTTCCTTCGCGTATATATGATCCTCGTGGCTGCAATATTCTGATTCAACAGGGAGCAAAGCTCGTATTGGACATTAATGATATTATTGAAGATTTGGAAATGAGGTTGACAAAGTGAAAAAAAATGATAATAATAGTTTTTGCGAACAAGGAGGAAATGATATGTATGACAAGCTTGTGATCGTCGAATCACCATCTAAATCAAAAACAATTGAAAACTATTTAGGAAATGAATATCATGTGACTTCTTCTAAAGGACATATCAGAGATTTAGCAACCTCAGGAAAAGACGGTTTGGGAATCGACCAGGAAAATGGCTATAAACCCAAATATGTCATTTCTAAAGATAAAAAAAATGTCGTCAAAGATCTAAAGGCTGCAGTTAAAGAAGCGAAAACAGTTTATCTGGCAACTGACCCTGATCGGGAAGGAGAAGCGATATCCTGGCATTTGGCTGAAGTCTTAGGACTTGACGAAGATCAAAACAATAGAATTGTATTTAATGAAGTTACGAAGGATGCAGTCATTGATGCTTTGAATCATCCCAGAAAAATAGATAAGAATCTTGTAAAATCACAGGAAACCAGAAGAGTTCTAGATAGAATCATCGGGTTTAAGCTTTCAAAGCTGCTGCAGAAAAAAATAAAATCAAAATCAGCAGGCAGAGTTCAGTCGGTTGCACTTCGACTGATCGTTGAAAGAGAAAGAGAAATAGAAGCTTTTATTCCTAAAGAATACTGGAAGATCAAAGCAGATTTTATCAAAGATGAAATCGCGTTTTCTGCTGAACTTTCAAAAGCTGGAAATGAAAAAATAGAAATTCAAAATGAAGCAGAAGCATTATCGGTTTTTGAAAAACTGGATAAAAACTTCACGATTGCTGCTGTAAAAAGATCAAAAAAGAAAAGAGAATCAAAAGCACCATTTATTACGTCAACATTGCAGCAGGAAGCTTCATCAAAATTAGGTTTTAAAGCCAAAAGAACAATGATGATTGCCCAAAAACTGTATGAAGGGGTTGCACTCGAGGATGAAACAGTCGGATTGATTACTTACATGAGAACCGACTCAACGCGTCTGTCAGATGTGTTTGTTTCCAGTGCAACAGAATATATTGGAGAAAAATACGGCAAGAACTATGTTGGGAAAGTCAAAGTCAGCAAAAAGAAAGAAAATGTTCAAGATGCTCATGAAGGAATCAGACCAACCAGTGCCTTAAGAACACCAGAATCAGTCAAATCATATTTAACAGCTGATGAATTTAAATTATATTCATTAATTTATGCACGTGCTATGGCTTCTTTAATGGCCCCATCACAGTTTGATGCTACCAGTGTCGTTCTTGAAAATAACGGTTATCAGTTCAATGCCAGTGGTTCAGTATTGAAATTCGATGGTTATTTAAGAGTTTATGGACCATACGAAAAGCAGAAAAATGAAGAGCTGCCAGAACTTAATGAAGGAGAAATCTTGGAAAGTCAGAACATTGAAAAAAGTCAGCACTTCACCAAACCACCAGCAAGATATACTGAAGCAAAACTGATCAGAGAAATGGAAGAATTAGGAATTGGCCGTCCAAGTACCTATGCCATGATCATTGATACGATTCAGACACGTGGCTATGTTGAACTTCAGGATAAAGCCTTTAAACCAACAGAATCAGGAATTCTGACCAGCGATAAACTGACTCAGTTCTTCAATGATATTATCAATGTTGAATATACGGCTCAGATGGAAAAAGAGCTGGATAATATTGCGGAAGGTGATGATGACTATTTTGATGCGATCGATACTTTTATTAAGAAATTCCAGCCTTTACTGGATAATGCCAATACCAATATGGAAGTGATTGCACCGAAAAAAACGGGTGAAAAATGTCCTGAATGCGGTCATGATCTTGTTGAAAGAAAAGGACGATATGGAACCTTTATCGCCTGTGAAAACTATCCAGAATGTAAATATATCAAAAAAGAGAAAATTGAACCGGAATATACCGGTGAAAACTGTCCTCAATGTGGCAGTCCGATGGTTTATAAGACAGGAAGATATGGAAAATTTGAGGCATGTTCGAACTATCCAGAATGCAAATATATCAAAAACACAAGAAAAAAACAGGAACCAGTTATTACTGATGAAGTCTGTCCAAACTGTGGTTCACCTGTTGTTATCAAAAAGGGACGCTATGGTGAATTTAAAGCATGTTCAAATTATCCAAAATGCAAAACAATCATTAAGTAGAACTTTGTTCTACTTTTTGTTTTGATATGTTAAAATAGGAAAGGTGATGAAAATGAATGAAGAAAAAACTGTAAATGTTATAGGCGCTGGACTGGCTGGGGTAGAAGCCAGCTATCAGCTTGCTAAAAAAGGATATCATGTCAATCTTTACGAAATGCGCCCTCAAAAAATGACACCGGCTCATCATACGGGCAATTTTGCTGAACTTGTATGTTCCAATTCGCTGCGCGGCGACAGTTTCAGCAATGCTGTTGGTGTTCTTAAAAACGAAATGGAAAAACTAGACAGTATCATCATCCGTTTTGCCAGAGAAAACAGCGTTCCTGCTGGCGGAGCCCTGGCAGTTGATCGAGAACGCTTTTCAAAAGCAGTGACTGATTTTATTTCAAAGCATCCTATGATTAATGTTATTCACGAAGAAGTGACTGCGATTCCAGAAGGGCCAACAATCATTGCGACTGGTCCTTTAACCAGCGACACTTTTTCCACAGCTATTCAACAGATACTGGGTGATGAATATCTTTATTTCTTTGATGCAGCTGCACCGATCATTGAAAAAGAAAGCATTGATTTTAATATTGCCTATTATAAATCACGTTATGATAAAGGAGAAAATGAATATATCAACTGTCCTATGAACGAAGAACAATTCAATCGTTTCTATGATGAACTGATGAATGCCCAGGTGGTCAAACCCAAAGATTTTGAAGAAAAATTCTTTGAGGGATGCATGCCTTTCGAAGAAATGGCCAGAAGGGGAAAACAGACACTGCTGTTTGGCCCAATGAAACCAGTAGGGTTAAACAAACCTGACGGCTCACGACCATATGCTGTCGTTCAGTTAAGACAGGATAATGTTCAGGCCAGTCTTTACAATATCGTAGGTTTTCAGACGCATCTGACCTGGCCCGAACAGAAACGTATCATTCATATGATTCCTGGTCTGGAAAACGCTACATTTGTCAGATATGGGGTAATGCATCGTAATACTTTTATCTCATCGCCAAAATATCTGAATCAGGACTACAGTGTCAAAGGACATCCAGGACTGTTTATCGCCGGTCAGATTACTGGTGTTGAAGGTTATATTGAATCAGCGCAAAGCGGTATCGTAGCCGGAATCAATATGGTCCGTTATCTGGAGAATAAAGAACCCGTTATTTTCCCAAAGGAAACGATCATAGGAGCATTATCTTATTATATTACACATTGTGATATTGATCATTTTCAGCCAATGAAAGCAAATTTTGGTATTTTGCCTGATCTAGAGATAAAGGTCAAGAAGAAACTGCGAAAAGAAGCTTATGCTTCTAGAGCCGTTGAAAGGATGGATCAGTTCCTCAATGAACTTAGATAATGATAAAAAAGAATTTCTTGATTATCTGAAATATCAGAAAAAATATTCTTCTTTGACAATTGATGCCTATACCAGAAATATCAATGAATTCACAGACTATCTAAAAAAAGAAAATATCTGCTCATTTCAGGAAGTTGAATATCCACTGATCAGGGGCTATCTGTCTTTTCTTCATCATAAAGATCTGTCTAGAAATTCTATCAATCATCGTATCAGTTCTTTGCGTTCTTTATATGCTTTTCTTGTTAAACAGGAACTGGTAAATGACAATCCCATGCTGCTGGTTGAAAATGTCAAGGTGCCAAAACGTAACCCTGATTTTCTTTATCCTGATGAGATGATCGAACTGCTCGACAGCATCAGTACCGACAGCGATCTGGGTATCAGAAACAAGGCGATTCTGGAACTGATGTACGCCTGTGGTCTCAGGTGCTCTGAAACCGTTGGACTGACATTAAACTGTATTGATTTTGATCAAAATATTTTGCTGATCCATGGAAAAGGCAATAAAGACAGATATGTGCCATTTCATGAATATGCCAAGAAATGGCTGATTCGCTATATTCAGGAAGCAAGAAACAATCTGACAGCCAAAACAGGTGGAACTCCATATGTTTTTGTCAATAATCGGGGACAGATGATGACCAATCGCGGTATCGAAAATATTATTGACCGTGTCGTAAAGAACTATGATCCGACCAAAAAGATTCATCCTCACACGATCAGACATTCTTTCGCTACTCATCTGCTTAATGCTGGAGCGGATTTAAGAACAGTTCAGGAACTCTTGGGTCATGAAAATCTTTCAACAACACAAATCTATACACATATAACAAAGGAACATTTGAGAAATGTTTATTTGAAAGCTCATCCGCGCAACAAATAAAAAGAAATGCGTATTTTTAAATAAAAAAGGTTGTTTTGTCTGGCCGTCTATGATAAAATCATGTAGGTATTAAAAATACACACATTATGGATTCATTTATCAAGTGCCTGTCAAGGTGGTAAATGTTAGAAATAATGGAGGAAATTAACGAAAGGGAGGAAATTACAATGTCAGTAATTTCAATGAAAAAATTATTAGAAGTTGGTGTTCATTTCGGACATCAGACAAAAAGATGGAATCCAAAAATGGCTCCATACATTTTCACATCAAGAAATGGAATTTACATCATTGATTTACAGAAATCATCTAAAAAAATCGATGAAGCCTATAAAGCAATGAATGAAATTGCAGAAAAAGGTGGAAAAGTTTTATTTGTTGGTACAAAAAAACAAGCACAGGAAGCAGTTAAAGACGAAGCAATCCGTTCTGGAAGTTTCTATGTGAACTCACGTTGGTTAGGTGGAACTTTAACAAACTTCAAAACAATTCAAAAAAGAATCAGAAGATTAATTGAATTAGAAAAAATGGAAAAAGATGGAACATTTGATCTTTTACCTAAAAAAGAAGTAATCTTACTGAAAAAAGAAGCTGCTAAGTTAGAAAAGAACTTAGGTGGTATCAAAGAAATGAGAAGACTGCCTAACGCTTTATTTGTTGTTGATCCAAAAGCTGAACATAACGCTGTAGCTGAAGCTCATATCTTAGGAATCCCTGTATTTGGTATCGTTGATACAAACTGTGATCCAGATGAAGTTGATTATGTCATTCCAGCAAATGATGATGCAATCAGAGCTGTTAAACTGATCGTTGCCGCTATGGCAGATGCTATCTGTGAAGCAAAAAATGAACCATTAACAGTTGCTTATGTTAAAGATGAAGATGACAAAGAAGTCACAATGAACGATGCTGTAACTTCTGTTGAAAACAACAATAGAAGAGGACCAAGAAATAAAGCTGGTAGACCAGCTCCAAAAAAAGAAGCAAAAACAACTGAAGAAAAACCAACTAAAGAATAGTTAATAGCTGGAACTCATAAAATTAGTTGTGATGGGAAAGCATAGCTTTCCCTTTTTTAATAAAAAAGGAGATAAGAACAATGGCAATTAGTGCAAAATTAGTAAAAGAATTACGTGAAAAAACTGGTGCTGGAATGATGGACTGCAAAAAAGCATTAGAAGCTTGTGATGGAGACATCGAAAAATCATTCGACTGGTTAAGAGAAAAAGGAATCGCTAAAGCTGCTAAAAAAGCTGACAGAATTGCTGCTGAAGGATTAGCTGCATTTACTGTTGATGGAAACACTGCTGCAATCGTTGAAGTTAACTCTGAAACAGATTTCGTAGCGAAAAACGCTGAATTCCAGGAACTGGTAAAAACAATCTGTGATACTGTTGCAAAAAACAAACCAGAAAATTTAGAAGCAGCATTAAAAATTGAAATTGATGGAAAACCTTTAGAAACTGTTATTGCTGAAGCTTCAGGAAAAATCGGAGAAAAACTGTCTTTCAGAAGATTTGAAATTTTCACTAAAGAAGACAATGAAGTATTTGGAGCTTACTCTCATATGGGTGGAAAAATGGTTTCTATCGTTAAATTAAGCGATGCTGATGAAGAAAAAGCAAAAGATATCGCTATGCATGTAGCTGCTATCAATCCACAGTTTATTTCTCAGGATGAAATTCCTCAAGAAGTTAGAGATCGTGAAGATGCTGTACAAAGCGAAATCATGGCAAATGATGAAAAATTAAAGAATAAACCAGAAAAAGTATTAGAAGGAATTAAACGCGGTAAATTAAATAAAGTATTTAGTGAAATGTGTTTACTAGATCAAGAATTTATCAAAACTCCTAAAGAAACAGTTGCAAAATATTTAGGTAAGAGCAAAGTTTTAAGCATGGCCAGATACCAGGTTGGTGAAGGTATGGAAAAACGTGAAGAAAACTTTGCTGAAGAAGTTGCTGCTCAAATGGGTAAATAATGAAAAGGACACTATCAGTGTGTCCTTTTTTTAAAAAAAGGAGAAAAAAATGAAATATAAAAGAGTGCTATTAAAATTAAGCGGTGAAGCTTTAGCAGGTAATGATCAATTTGGTATAAACGCGAAAACAGTTGCAAACATTGCCAGACAAATCAAGGATGCCAAAGAACTAGGTATCGAAATTGCCATTGTCTGTGGTGGTGGAAACATCTGGCGTGGAAAGACTGGTGCGGAAATGGGCATGGAACGTTCATCAGCAGACTATATGGGTATGCTCGCAACTGTCATGAATGGTTTAGCTGTACAAAACGCATTAGAACAGTTAGGTGTACAGACTCGTCTCTTATCAGCAATCGAGATGAGACAGGTTGCTGAACCATATATCAGAAGAAGAGCAGTACGTCATTTAGAAAAAGGTAGAATCGTTATTTTTGGTGCTGGAACCGGAAGTCCATATTTTACAACTGATACTACCGCTGCATTACGTGCTGCAGAAATTAATGCTGATGTCATACTCATGGCGAAAAACGGTGTTGATGGTGTTTATTCAGCAGATCCAAAAGTTGATCAAAGCGCAGTGAAATATGATGAAATCACTTATAGTGATGTATTGGCGAAAGACTTAAAAGTTATGGACCAGACAGCGATTACACTTTGTAAAGATAATAATATTGATTTATGCGTATTTAACATGCAAGAAGAAGGTAACATCGCAAAAGCTTGTGATGGTCAAAAAATCGGAACAGTCATTTCAGGAGGAAAATAATATGATAGATATGATTTTAGATGATGCAGAAGAAAGAATGACAAAAGCAGTGGAATCTTATCAGCGTGATCTGGCAACTGTCAGAACAGGTCGTGCTAACCCAGCTATGCTAGACAGGGTTATGGTCGATTACTATGGATCGCCTACACCAGTTAATCAGATTGCAGGAATTTCTGTTGTTGAAGGTAGACAGCTGCTGATCAAACCTTATGACAGATCATCAATCAAAGATATTGAAAGAGGAATATATGAAGCTGATCTGGGTCTGACACCTCAAAATGACGGGGAAGTTATCAGAATCAATGTACCGCCTCTTACTGAAGAAAGACGTAAGGAATTTGTAAAAAATGTCTGGAAGTTTGCTGAACATGCTAAAGTGGCAGTAAGAAATATTCGTCGTGATGCAAATGAAGATATTAAAAAATGTGATGGCAGCGAAGATGCTATAAAAGATGGACAAAATAAGGTACAAAAACTTACTGACAAATATATTAAACAGATTGATGAAATCGGTAAAGTAAAAGAAAAAGATATTATGACTGTTTAAAGGATGCGTTGCATCCTTTTATTTTGTTTTTAATGAATTTATGTTATAATATTTTACGATTATAGTGTGGAGGGAATCCTATGAACGATAATGATAAAATCGAATTAGATATGAATAATATACCAAAACATATTGCTTTTATCATGGATGGAAATGGACGTTGGGCAAAAAAAAGATTCATGCCCAGAACGTATGGTCATAACGAGGGTACGAAAACGATTCGTAAAATTGCTTTAGAAGCAAATCGCTTAGGTGTCAAGGCGATGACTGTTTACGCATTTTCAACAGAAAATTTTGCCAGACCTGATGATGAAGTTCAGTTTATATTTAAACTACCAAAAACTTTCTTTAATCTTTACTTGAAAGAATTAATTGAGAATAATGTAAAAATCAGCTTGATTGGACATCTGGAAAAAGCACCTCAAGCTACTCAGGACATAGTTAATGAAGCCATAGAAAAGACCAAAAATAATACTGGATTGAATCTCTGTTTTGCTTTTATCTATGGCAGCAGAGATGAAATTGTCTGTTCCGCAAAAAAAATAGCACAGTCTGTTAAAGACGGTGTTATTGATATTGATGACATCAATGAAGACTATTTTCAATCAACTTTGATGTCCAGTCATTTGCCTGATATTGATTTGATGATCAGAACGAGTGGAGAACAACGCCTGTCAAACTTTATGCTATGGCAGCTGGCTTATGCCGAATTTATTTTTACTCCTGTCTACTGGCCAGACTTTGATGAACATGAACTGCATAAAGCAATCTGGTCTTACCAGAACAGGGATCGAAGATATGGAGGTTTAAAATAATGAAAGAAAGAATCATTACTGCTTTCTGCCTCATGGCGGTTGTTATTCCTGCCGTCATTTTTGGAGGAATTTTTTATAAAATAGTAATAGCTGTTGTCATGGGTATCAGCGTTTATGAAATGATCCATATTTGCAGTCGACCAAAAATCAATATATATATGTATATCATCACAGCGCTGTTTTTTATTTCTGGATTTCTTCTGGATAGAGACAGCCTGCTACTTTCATCTTATCCTGTCATGATCTATCTGGCTGTCATTCTGGCATGTATGATATTTGATGATACATTAAATATTGAAAGAGCAGCATATGTTTTTACTGCTGGCAGTCTAATCTGCTGTGGGATACATGCTTTGCTGGTGTTAAGACTTCACTATGGATGGGAATATCTGCTGCTTTTGGCTGTTGCCACCTATGGAAGTGATACCGGTGCCTATTTTGCTGGAGTGATGTTTGGAAAACACAAACTGATTCCAAGACTCTCACCAAAAAAGACAATAGAAGGGGCAATTGGAGGAATTCTTTTTGGCAGCTGTCTAGGCATTGGCTACAGCCATTATATCGGTATTCTGTCAAACAACTGGCTGCTGATTGCGGCTATTATCATCATGACAATGACCGGTCAGATTGGTGACCTGATCTTCAGTGCTATCAAACGATATTTTGAAGTCAAAGATTATTCTCATCTTCTACCTGGCCATGGTGGTATTTTAGATAGGATCGATAGCCTGACATATAATGCTTTGATTTTTAGTTTCTTTTTAATAATAGCGAGGTTATAACATGAAAAAAATATCAGTTTTAGGTGTAACTGGCTCAATTGGACAGCAAACCGTTGATGTCATTTGTCATCATCGTGATGAATTTGAACTTGTCGCCATGTCTGCTGGAAAAAATATTGAGCTGCTGGAAAAAACATTAACAGCTGTTGATACAAAAATAGTCTGTGTTATTGAAAAAGAAGATGCACTTTATCTGCAGAACAAATATCCTGAATTAACAGTTGTCTATGGAGAAGAAGGTTTAGATTATATTGCGACATTACCAGAGGTTGATGTTGTCTTAAATGCCATCGTTGGTTTTGCTGGACTGCTGCCAACGATCCATGCAATTGAACATAAAAAAGATATTGCTTTGGCGAATAAAGAAACACTGGTCGTTGCTGGTCATATCATTACGAAACTGATCAAACAGTATCAGGTCAGTCTATTACCAGTTGACAGTGAACATTCAGCTATTTTTCAGTCTTTACAGGGAAATAAAGGCAACAAGATCAAAAGGATCCTGTTAACTGCCAGTGGTGGCAGTTTTCGTGATCGAACAAGAGAAGAACTGGTCGGTGTTTCGGTAAAAGAAGCGCTGAATCATCCAAACTGGTCAATGGGAGCCAAAATTACAATTGACAGTGCAACGATGTTCAATAAAGGTTTAGAAGTCATCGAAGCAAAATGGCTTTTTGATGTAGATTATGATCAGATCCAGGTCATCATCCATCCAGAAAGCATCGTTCATTCTGCGGTTGAATATGAAGATACTTCGGTAATGGCACAAATGGGAACACCAGATATGCGTTTACCAATTCAATATGCCTTGACCTATCCAAAAAGAGAAGTGCTGGTCAATGGCGAAAGTCTGGATCTGATCAGTTTAGGTTCATTAACATTTAAAAAAGCTGATTTCACCAGATATAAAGCTTTACAACTGGCTTATCATGCTGGTAAAATTGGTGGCAGCTTGCCTTGTGTTTTAAATGGTGCCAATGAAATGGCGAACGCTTTATTCAGAGATGGAAAAATAGAATTCCTGCAAATCGAAGATCTTGTTGAAAAAGCCATGGAAAACCATGATGTGATTGCTGATCCAACAATTGAGCAGCTGTTTGAAGTTGACCGTTGGGCAAGAAATTATGTTTTACAGCAGATAGGAGAATAGAATGCAAACAATTATCAATTTACTTGTTTTCTTTTTAATACTTGGTGTGATCATTATGATTCATGAATTTGGTCATTTTATCACTGCTAAATATTTTGGTGTATACTGTTCAGAATTTTCTTTAGGAATGGGACCAAAGCTATATGGCAAGAAAAAAGGTGAAACCGAATATCAGATCAGAGCTTTACCAATTGGCGGATATGTTGCCATGGCAGGTGAAGCAGATCAGGAATACAATGAAGAACTCAAAGATGTTCCTTTTGAAAGAACTCTTAAAGGCATTAAAACCTGGAAAAAATGTGTTATCATGCTGGCCGGTATATTCATGAATTTTGTTCTAGCCATTGTTTTGCTGATTGGTATTTATTCTTTTATTGATGTGCAGATGAATATACCACAAATTGGTGGAGTTGTTGAAGATATGGGAGCAGCTCAGGCTGGTCTGCAAAAAGGTGATGTCATCAATATGATCACTGTTAACGATGAAGAATATATGATTGGTTCATTTTCTGATATTCAATCAGTATTAAGCAACAGTCAGATTCAGTCAACAGAAAAAGAAATCACAATTAAGGTCCAATACACTCGTGATGAAAAAGAATATCAAAGCGATATTATTGCTGAATATCAGAAAGATACTGATTCTTATGCAATAGGTATCAATCCTTCAACAAGAAAACTGAGTTTTATGGAAGCTGTTAAATATGGTTTTGACCAGTTTATCGTCTATGCCACACTGATTTTTACAACATTGGGAAAACTGATTACCGATGTCAGCAATACAATCGGTCAGCTTTCAGGTCCTGTTGGCATTTATCAGGTAACTCAGCAGGTTACTGAATCTGGTTCTATCAGTACACTGCTTTCCTTAACCGCTCTGTTATCAACGAATATCGGGATGTTTAATCTGTTGCCAATTCCTGGTCTGGATGGCAGTCAGGTCATCTTTGCTTTGATTGAAAAAGTCATTGGTCGTGAAATTCCATTAAAGATCAAATATACATTGCAGATGGCTGGTCTGCTGCTGGTGTTTGGGTTAATGATCTTTGTTACAATTAATGATGTTGGCCGTTTATTTTAACTGTAAGACTGTTTTATGAAATGAATCTCTTTATTTGGACATCCGAATAATGGAGGTTCATTTTATTATGGCAGTTTTTATTTTTATAAAATTCACTTATCTTCATTGGATATTGTGCTATAATGTTTAATACTATGAGGTAGACATATGAACAAACTAATTATTCTCTTAAAACAATTGAATATTGTCGATGAATGTCACATTCTGTTGCATGCAGCCTTAAAAAAAGTAATCGTTCATCAAAATGATCAGTATGATTTTTATATTACCAGTTCGACATTTATTCCTTTTGAAGAATATCAGCTGTTGAATGATCATATTCAGCAGTTTCCTTATCCTGCATCTTTTCATATCGAATATGAAAAGATTGATTTTGCTCAGGAAGACTGGTCTTTGTATGTGGCTTTGATCATTGAACAGCTGAAACTGGAATCTCTGTTCTTTTCAACACTGGATCTTGAAGATATTCAGATTGATGACAAGATCAGAATGAAAGCTCTCAATGAAATCCAGCTGGATCAGTTCTTTCAGCAGAAACAGCTGATTCTTGATAAATTTTCAGACATCGGCATTAATCTGGATATTGATTTTTACATTGATCAGAATGATGATGACTATCAGAATCTGATCGGTGAAATGGAAAATATCGAACCTGTTGAAATCGATTTGAGTCAAATACAGAAAGAACAGCAAAAATATGAAAATAATAACTCGAATAATTTCTATGCCAGAAGGCAGAAAACAGGGGATGCTCATCATTACAAACTTCATGAAATTACCAATCAGACCATTGATAATAATGCTGTTATTGAAGGTTATGTTTTTAAAACTGAACTGATCAAAACAAAAAAACAGTCACATATTCAAAGTCTATGGATCACTGACTATACTGATTCGATCATCGTTAAGCGTTTTGAAAGCAAAAAGAATTCTTTGGAAGATATCAAGATCCTTGATAAAGGAAAAGTCTGGATCAAGGCAGTTGGTGAAATCCGTTTTGATAATTTTGCCAAAGAAACGATCCTGATGGCTCGCCAGATCGATATTATTAAAGGACCTGAAGAAAGAAAGGATCAGGCTGAAGTCAAAAGGGTCGAACTGCATACTCATTCAAAGATGTCAGCAATGGATGGTATTGGCAATATTTCTGATTATATCTCTCAGGCTGCCAAATGGGGACATCAGGCCATAGCGGTAACTGACCACGGTAATGTGCAGTCTTTTCCTGAAGCTCAGTCAGCCAGTCTCAAAGCCGGTATCAAAATGATATATGGGGTTGAATTAAATATGATCGAACCTTATTTTGATATTGTTTTTAATGAAAAATCATTATCGATAGAAAATGCGACTTATGTCTCTTTCGACCTGGAAACAACTGGTTTTTCTGTAGTGCATGATGGTATTACTGAATTTGGGGCTGTTAAGATTCGCAATGGAGAAATCGTTGATCGACTGCAAAGCTTTATCAATCCAGAAAAGCAAATCGGAACAAGAGTTGTCGAGCTCACACATATCCGTAATGATATGGTTGCTGATGCACCAACGATTGCTGAATTTATGCCAAAAATACTAGAATTCTTTGGTGATGCGATTCTTGTTGCCCATAATGCTAAATTTGATATCAGTTTTCTTAATGAAAGTCTGAAAAGAATGCAGAAACCGCCGCTGGAAAATCCGGTCATCGACTCTCTGGCCTTGGCCAGAGCTGTAATGAAACCCATGAAATCCTATCGTTTAGGAGCAATCTGCAGGGTCTATCGTGTCAACTATGAAGATGATGTTGCCCATCGTGCCGACTATGATGCAGAAGTACTGGCCAGCGTCTTTATTACAATGCTGCATTCAATCATGCAGATGGGATACTACAATCTGCTTGATCTCAACACCTTGCAGAAAGATGATGCTTATAAGATCGTTTATCCGTATCATATGACGGCTTTAGCTCTCAATAAAGAAGGGCTGAAAAACATGTTTAAAATTGTCTCCGAAGCTAATACTACATATTTCCACGATGGCTCAAGGATTCCAAAAGAACGACTGGAATACTATCATAAAGGACTTTTATATGGAACCAGCTGCTACAAATCTGATGTTTTTGAAGCAGCGATGAATCGTTCTGACGAACAGCTGGAAAAACTTTTAAAATTTTATGATTATGTGGAAATACAGCCATTAGATGACTATTATCATCTGATTGATCGAGGTCAGATTGAAAATCAAAATGACCTGATTGATTCTCTTCAGCGACTGATTCGTATTGCCAGAAAACTCGATAAAATCATCGTTGCTACTGGTGATGTTCATTTTCTTGATAAAAAAGATAAAATATACCGAGATGTCTTTATCTCTCAGCCGAAAATTGGTATCGGTCACAAAGCACATCCACTCTGTGACAGGAAAAATCCACGAGCATTTACACCTTATCAGTATTTCCGAACAACTGATGAAATGATGAACTGCTATCCTTATCTTTCTGAAGAAGAGACGTATCAGTATGTTGTCACAAATACCAATCTGATTGCGGACATGGTTGA
Organism: uncultured Bacillota bacterium; assembly: GCA_949290865.1. Lineage (GTDB taxonomy): Bacteria > Bacillota_I > Bacilli_A > Erysipelotrichales > Coprobacillaceae > Faecalibacillus. The sequence goes on along the minus strand of CASETM010000103.1, from coordinate 20,484 downwards.
AGAAATTAGACCAATTCATGACAAACTTTTTACCCCAACAATCGATAACGCAGACGAAAACCTGAAAAAGATCTGTTATGAAACTGCACATAAAATGTATGGCAACCCATTGCCACAGATCGTTGAAAAACGACTGGAAAAGGAATTAAGCAATATCATTAAACATGGATTTGGCGTGATTTACTATATTTCTCATTTGCTTGTTAAAAAATCAAACGATGATGGCTATCTGGTTGGTTCACGAGGATCAGTAGGATCTTCGTTTGTAGCAACCATGGCTGGAATTACCGAGGTAAATCCTTTACCACCACATTATCTGTGTCTCCATTGCGGTCACAGTGAATTTCTTAAAGAAGGACAGATTGCTGATGGCTATGATCTGGAAAATAAGCTTTGTCCTGTCTGTGGCAAACCGATGAAAGGTGAAGGACATAATATTCCTTTCGAAACCTTCCTGGGATTTAATGCCGACAAGGTTCCTGATATCGATCTTAACTTTTCAGGAGAATATCAGGCCAATGCTCATGCATTTACGAAAATCATTTTTGGTGAAGATCATGTCTTTAGAGCAGGAACGATTTCTACTGTAGCTGAAAAAACAGCTTATGGATATGCCAAAGGGTATGCAGAAACACTGAATATTGATAACGACATCCGTTCTGCAGAACTGGAAAGGATTGCCAGAGGATGCGGTGGGGTCAAACGAACAACTGGTCAGCATCCTGGAGGTATTATCGTAATTCCACGAGACTATGATGTCTTTGATTTTACTCCTTATCAGTATCCGGCTGATGACCTTAATGCAGAATGGCGAACGACGCACTTTGACTTCCATGCCATTCATGACAATGTTTTGAAATTTGACATTTTGGGACACGTCGATCCAACAGTTATCAGAATGCTTCAGGATCTAACTGGTGTTGATCCCAAAACAATTCCAACTAATGATAAAAAAGTCATGTCACTGTTTAACAGTTCTGAAGCTTTGGGTATCGATCTGTCTTATATCAACTGTAAAAGTGGTGCTTTAGGCTTACCGGAATTTGGAACAACATTTGTTAGAAGCATGCTGGATCAGACAAAACCACAGACATTTAATGATCTGGTCATTATTTCAGGATTATCTCATGGAACTGATGTTTATCTGGGAAATGCAGAAACACTGATCAAAAATGGAACATGTACATTAAAAGAAGTTATTGGATGTCGTGATGACATCATGGTCTATCTGATTGAAAAAGGGTTACCAAACAAAGATGCATTCGATATCATGGAATGTGTCCGTAAAGGAAAATCACCAGCTGTCTTCCCAGAAAAAAAATACGAAGAACTGATGAGAGAATACAATGTTCCACAATGGTACATTGATTCATGTAAAAAAATAAAATACATGTTCCCAAAAGCCCATGCTGTGGCTTATGTCTTATCTGCGATTCGTGTTGCCTGGTGGAAAGTTTATTATCCACGTGAATATTATGCTGTGTACTTTTCTACGCGCTGTGATTTTTACGATATTGAAACAATGATTTCTGGAAAAGAAGCTATCCTGGCCAAAAGAAAAGAAATCGAACATTTAAGAGAACAGAGGAAATCTTCAAATAAAGATGAAGGTTTATGGGATGTTTTTGAAATTGCATTGGAAATGATCGAAAGAGGATATCATTTTAATCCTTTAAATCTGGAACTTTCTGATGCCAGCCGTTTTATTCTAGATCCACATGACGAAAAAGGTCTTATACCACCTTTCAGTTCCGTAGATTCTTTAGGGGAGTCTGTGGCCAAGACCGTTATCGAAGCAAGAAAAAAAGGACCATTTCTATCTATTGAAGATGTGGTCAACAGAACAAAACTTAATAACTCACATGTCAAACAGCTGACGAAGATGGGAGTTTTTGATGGTATGCAGGAAGAAAATCAGCTTTCTCTATTCTAGAAAGTATTGATTAAATGAAGATAATATGATATATTGTTTATAGTTTCATAGCGAGAAACGAGTGGGGAAACCCACTCTTTATTATTGAATTGAGGTGAAAAAATGGAGCTATTAGATCGTATCAAAGAAATTGTATTACCCCTTATTGAACAGCATGACTGTTATCTGGATGATATTGAATATGTCAAAGATAAAAATGACATGTATCTGCGAATTTTTATTGAAAAAAATAATGGTTATCTGGATATGGATACATGTGTAGCTGTCAGTGAACTGATCAGTGAAAAACTGGATGAAACTGATCCAATCAAGGAAGAATACTATTTAGAAGTCTCATCTCCAGGAATTGAAAAACCATTAAAAACCTTTGAACAGGTTGAAAAATCTGTTGGTGAGTATGTCTATGTGAAACTGAAAGATCCTAAAAGCGGATTACACGAACTGGAAGGTTATTTAAAATCAATTAATGGTCAGGAATTAGAATTTGAATATTTAGTAAAAAACATTAAAAAACATATTGTTATAGATTATAGCAATATTCAATTTATAAGATTAGCTGTAAAATTTTAGGAGGAATTAAAAAGTGGCTAGCAAAAAATTTATGAACGCATTAAATCTTTTATGCGAAGAAAAAGGGATTGAAAAAGATGTCTTTTTAACAATGTTAACAGAGTCAATTGAAAAAGCATATAAGAAGAATTATTTAAATCCCGATGCTAATGTTAGAGTTGAAATCAATGAAAAAACCGGAAAATTCAGATTATTTGAAATCAGAACAGTTGTCGATGATCTGGAAGATGAAGACACTGAAGTCTCTTTAGATGAAGCTCGTGAAATTAATGAAAATTATCAGATTGGTGATATAATTGAAACTGAAGCAGATGTCGAACAGATTGGAAGACTAGCTGCTATTCAGACAAAACAGCTGTTTAGACAGAAAATCCGTGAAACAGAAAAAGAAACCTTGTACAATGAATTCGCTGATAAAAAAGATGAAATCATTACTGGTATCGTTGATCGTGTAGAACCTAAATTTGCAATTATCAATATTGGTAAAACTGGTGCTTTCTTAGGTCTGAATCAGCAGATTCCTGGTGAAACATTAAAAGAAGGCGATCATATCAAAGTCTATGTCAGTGATGTTGACCGCAATACCAAAGGTACCCACATCGTTGTCAGCAGAACCGAACCTCAATTTGTAAAAAGATTATTTGAACTGGAAGTTCCTGAAGTCTATGATGGTACCGTAGAAATCAAATCTGTTTCCCGTGAAGCAGGGGATAGAAGTAAAGTCGCAGTTTATACTGCCCATGAAGGAATCGATCCAATTGGTGCCTGTGTTGGTCCTAAAGGAACAAGGGTGAAAAATGTTGTTGATGAATTAAATGGTGAAATGATCGACATTATTGAATGGTCAAATGATCCAGTCGTATATATTTCACATGCTTTATCACCTTCGACAGTAGAAAAAGTATCTATCGATGAAAAAGACCATAGTGCACTGGTAATCGTTCCTGATGATCAGCTCTCACTGGCTATCGGTAAACGTGGACAAAACGCCCGCCTGGCTGTACGTTTGACTGGATGGAAGATTGATATCAAATCTCTCAGTGAAGCTAAAGAACTGGGCTTATTAACAGAAAACGAACAGGAAATCCCTGTTGATGACGATTTCCAGGAAATCTTCGCTAATGAAATGCTGGGAAGTCAGGAAGAAACAGATCATGAAGAAGATGTCACTATCGCTGATGAAGAAACCGCAGATGAAAATGAAACTGTGACAGAAACAGAAACTGCTGTAGAAGAAACTGTTACAGCAGATGCTCAAGAACAGGATCATGATGACGCATACGATGATTATGATGACTATGACGATTATGATGACTATGATGATTATGATGACTACGATGATGAATACAGCAAATATGACAATGATATAGATTATGATGAATATGATAAATATTATGATGAAGATTAAGGAGTGATTTTATGAGAAAAATTCCTTTAAGAAAATGTATCGCAACAAATGAACAACTGTCAAAAAAAGAACTGATCAGAGTTGTTAAAAATAAAGAAGGTGAGGTCTTTGTAGATCCAACTGGTAAAATGAATGGCAGAGGTGCGTATCTGAAAAGAAGCCGTGAAGCCGTTGCCATTGCCAAAAAGAAAAAACTGCTGGCTCGATCTTTACAGATAGATATTCCTGAAGAAATCTATACAGAACTGGAAAAATACTGTAATGAATAAAAGTTACCTGAACATTTTAGGTCTTGCCAATGCTGCCAGAAAAGTTGTCACTGGAGAAACTTTGATCAAAAACATAAAAGCCAATAAAATATCACTGGTTTTGATCTCAGCTAATGCCAGTGAAAATACAAAGAAAAAAATTACTGACAAATGTCATTATTATCATATTCAATACTATATTGTTGATGAAGAAAGTGATATCTTAGGAAAAGCAATCGGAAAAGAAAACCGTGTTGCTGTCGGTATTGCTGATCGAGGATTTGCAAAAAAAATAAAAGAAATTATAGGAGGTTGAGAGTATGGCAAAGAAGAACAAAAATAAAAAAGGTGCCCCAAAGAAAAAACAGCTACAATCTAACTTTCCCAATAAGAAAGATACAGTAGAAATCAAAGACGGTACTATTTCATATGAAGAAGGAATTACAGTTGGTGAGTTAGCTGAAAAATTAGGACAAACTCCTGCTAATGTTATAAAAATATTATTTTTACTAGGAACCATGGTTACTATCAATTCATCATTAAATGATGAACAGGTAGAACTGATTTGTATGGAATATGGTGTTGAATGTGAAAAATATGTTCCAGCAGATGAAATCAATTTCGAAAATATCGAAATTGTTGATGATGAAAAAGATCTGAAACCAAGATGTCCTGTTGTTACAATCATGGGACATGTTGACCATGGGAAAACAACCTTGCTAGATACAATCAGAAAATCAGCAATCGTTGAAGGAGAATTTGGTGGGATCACTCAGCATATCGGTGCCTATCAGGTAGAGGTCAATGGTAAAAAAGTCACTTTCCTGGATACTCCAGGTCATGAAGCCTTTACCGCTATGCGTGCACGTGGAGCACAGGTAACTGATATTGTTATTATTGTTGTCGCTGCAGACGATGGAGTCATGCCACAAACTAAAGAAGCAATTGACCATGCCAAAGCAGCTCATGTGCCAATCGTTGTCGCAATCAATAAAATTGATAAAGAAGGAGCTGATCCAGAAAGAATCAAGGCTGAAATGTCAGAAGAAGGACTGCTTCCTGAAGAATGGGGTGGTGACACCGTTTACTGTGAAATCTCTGCCAAAAAGAAAATTGGTATCGAAGAACTGCTGGAAACATTGACTGTTGTCGCTGAACTGGCTGATCTGAAAGCCAATCCAAACAGATATGCCTATGGTAGCGTTGTTGAAGGAAAACTTGATAAAGGGCGTGGGCCGGTCGCAACATTATTGGTTGAAAATGGAACTTTAAGAGCAAGTGATCCTATTGTCGTTGGTACTGCTTTTGGTCGTGTCAGACAGATGCTCGATGATAAAGGCCGTGTCATTAAAGAAGCACTGCCAGGAACCCCAGTTGAAATTACCGGGTTAAATGAAGTTCCTGTAGCTGGTGACAAATTTATGGTTTTCGAATCAGAAAAACAAGCACGTTCTATCGGTGAAACCAGAATGAAAGCCAAGATTGCCAAAGATCGAAACAGTGGTGCTGCTATGTCACTAGATGATCTGTTCTCTCAAATCAAAGATGGTCAGATCATTGATCTGAATATCATTGTCAAAGCTGATGTTCAGGGTACTGCTGAAGCAGTTAAAGCATCACTTGAAAAAATCAATGTTGAAGGCGTACGTGTCAACGTTATCCGTTCATCTGTAGGTGCAATTTCGGAATCAGATGTTATTCTCGCAAGTGCTTCAAACGCAATCATTTATGGTTTTAACGTCAGACCTAACGCTAAAGTAAGAAGCAAAGCAGAAGAAGAAAAAGTTGAAATCAGACTGCATAATGTCATCTATAAGATGGTTGAAGAAATTGAAACAGCCATGAAAGGTATGCTGGCTCCTGAACTCGTAGAAGTTGTTACTGGACAGGCAGAAATTAGACAGGTTATCAAAGCCAGCAAAGTTGGTAATATTGCCGGATGCTATGTTACTGATGGGTCGATCAAACGTAATTGTGGAATTCGTCTAATCAGAGATGGTATTGTTGTTTATGAAGGAAAACTGGCATCGTTAAGACGTTTTAAAGATGATGTGAAAGAAGTCAACAGTGGTTTTGAATGCGGATTAAATATTGAAAACTTCAATGATATTAAAGAAGGCGATATTATTGAAGGATATGTTATGGAAGAAGTTAAAAGAAAATAAAAGGAATGAACATGCATGACAATCAAAGTAGATAGAATCAATACGCAAATTCAAAGAGAAATATCTCTTATCTTACAGAATGAAGTCCGTGATCGTGATTTAAAAATGTGTACGATCACCGCTGTAGAAACAACAAACGATCTGTCCATTTCAAAAGTTTATGTAACATTCTTGAATTCTAATCAGAAAAAAGGATTAGAGGCGTTACAAAGATCAAATGGATTTATTAGAAATCTGCTGGCAAAAAAACTGAAAGTCAGAAAATGTCCTGAACTTCATTTCGTTTTAGATACATCTTTAGAATACGGAAATAAAATTGAAAGTATTCTGAAAGAACTGAATGAAAAGAAAGATCATCAGTAGTGTGATAAAATCTACACTGTTTTAGACGGTGTAGATTTTTCTTTTCTTTACAGCGAATAATCCATTCCCAACTTCAGTTTTATGTTATAATGGAATAAATAATATACAAGGAGAAATGCAATGGTTGAATTAAAAAATGAATTTTTAAAAGTCGTCTTACATCCTAAAGGAGCAGAAATCATTTCCATTACTGGAATGCAGGATGGTCTGAACTATATGTGGAAAAGAGATCCTGTTCAATGGGCAAACAGTGCTCCAATTTTATTTCCAATTGTTGGAGCAGTTAAAAACGATCAATATATGATCGATGGTCAGACTTATCATATGACCCAGCATGGTTTTGCCAGACATAATGAGTTCACAGTTGATCAGAAAAGTGATACTGATGTGACTTTTACATTGATTCCAAATGAAGAAATCAAAAAACAGTATCCTTATCTGTTTGAATTGAATGTTCGTTACACACTCAATAAGAATCAGCTGCACTGTGATATCAATGTCAAAAATACTGATGATCAGAATATTTATTTTCAAATTGGAGGACATCCAGCGTTTGCCTGTCCACTGATGGAAAATGAATCAAGCAATGATTATTATCTGGAATTTTCTGAAAATGAAAGTAAAGGAAGAAAAGTCATTGACGTTGCTAAACGTGGTATGTCAAGAACTGTTGAACCATTCTTTGAAAATGAAAGAAGATTTTTTGTCAGACAGGATCTATTCAGTCGTGATGCTATCGTCTTACAGGATTTTGTTTCAAGAAGTATCTCACTTAAATCACTAAATCATGATAAATCCCTTGTCTTTTATATGAATGGATTTGATCATGTCGGAATTTGGGCAGCGAAACATGTTGGTGGACTTATCGCTATTGAACCTTGGGTAGGACATGCTGACTATGTTGATTTTGATGGAGATTTTAAAGACAAGCAAAGTTGTGTCGAATTAAAACCAGATGATTCATTCCAATGTGATTTTACAATTGAAATCAATCAATAATGACATATTTTTCATTCATCGTCATTTATGATTGATGTATGAAAGTAAAAATAATCGAATGCACACATGAATTAGATTTAGAAGATGATATCAATGATTTTCTGTCCAAGGATCATAAGATCCTGGACATGAAATATCAGGTAGCAATGTGCTTTTCATCTGAACTTGAATACAGTTTCAGCTGTATGATCATCTATGAGGACAAATAAAAATTTGTCCTTTTTCGTATACAATTTTCAATAATGTTTAAAATATATAAGGAGGTGATCATATGGCAAAAGACGTTAAATGCAATGTATCAACATGCGCCTATAATGAAAGTCACAAATGCAGTGCCAATACAATAACAGTTTCTCAATGTCATTGTACAAATGCAAAATCTGAAAGTGAAACAGAATGTGAAACTTTTAAATTAAAATAGGAAACTCTTTTCCTATTTTTTTTACATTATTTATTTGCTATAATAAATGAGGTGATGCTATGAAAAAAATATTCGTTTTCATTTTGATTTTATTGTTACTGACCGGGTGTCAGTCAAATCAGAATGATGAAGATAAAATCGATGATCAGCTTTATCAGCAATACCAGGAATATTACAGCAAACTGACTAAAGCTGATGATTTTAATACGACAATTCCTGAATGTTCAGTGAGGCTTGTTTTGAATCATACCAATAATGATAATCTTAGATATGATGTCATTATCGATCAGCCAAAAGTAATCATGGAAAATGTCAAGGCAATCGCCTGTGTTGAAAATGAAAATGAGTTTAATCCTCCCAGCATTGGTCTGCTGGAAGAAGAAACGTTCACCCTGAACGCTGATACAACCGATAAAGAAAAAGGGATTTATAAGGGAATCAATCTTTCTGGAATCACTTCTTTAACTGATATTACAGTCAAGGTTTATCTGACATTTGAACAACAGGATCAGTTTATCGAAAGGTATATTATTCTATATGAAAATGCGTCTTGATAAGTATCTTGCTCATTTTGGTCTAGGAACCAGAAAAGAAGTGAAAAGCTTTATTCGTAAAGGTCTGGTTAAAGTTAACGATATCATTATAAAAAAAGATGATTACAAAGTTGATCTTGATTGTGATTTCATCTGTTTTAATGATCAAAAAATAGAATACAGACAGTATGTCTATATCATGTTAAATAAACCTGCCGGCTGTGTATGTGCAACACAAGATCAGGTCCACCGTACTGTTATTGATCTTATCGAAGGGTATGACCATTATGATCTTTTTCCGGTGGGAAGACTTGACAAAGATACCGAAGGTCTGCTTATTATTACTAATAATGGTGACTTTGCTCATAAGCTCATGGCTCCAAAAAGGAAACATGCCAAACTTTATTATGCTGTAATAGATGGAATTGTCACTGAAGATGATATCAGAAAATTTAAGGAAGGCATTTATATCGGTGATTACCAATGTCAGCCTGCTCAATTGACAGTTCTGGCAATTGAGGAAAATTACAGTGAGGTTTATATTGAAATATACGAGGGGAAATTTCATCAGATCAAAAGAATGGTTCAAGCAACAGGAAAGAAGGTTGTATATTTAAAAAGGCTGCAGATCAAAACATTAAAACTCGATCCGCATCTCGAATCAGGTCGATATCGAGAATTAACAGATGACGAATTATTCGACTTGATGAAAGATTTATGATAGAATACAACTGTATGAGGAGGTTTTTTTGTGAGATTAAGAAATAATCCCAAAGCATATGATATTATGGCAGAAAACAGTGAGCTGGTTATTCTCGATCCTGTCAGCCATAAAGGTAAGTTTAAAGATGTTTTTGAACAGCAGCATCCGCTGCATATTGAAATTGGTATGGGAAAAGGCGATTTTATGTATGAAATGGCACGAAGAAATCCCGATATTAATTTTATTGGCATAGAAAAGTTTCCAAGTGTTATTGCAGCAGCAATTAATAAGATCAACCAGAAAGAAAAACTCAATAATCTAAAACTGATGCATTATGATGCCATTCAATTAAATGATATATTTGCAAAAAATGAAGTTGATCACATTTATCTGAATTTCAGTGATCCCTGGCCTAAAAAAAGACATGCCAAACGAAGATTGACATCTCATGCATTTCTTCACGTCTATAAAAATATTCTGATCGACAACGGTCAGATCGAATTTAAAACAGATAACAGGGGGTTATTTGAATATTCTCTTGTTTCTGTTAACCAATATCCAATGAATCTGGAGTACGTAAGTCTGGATCTGCATCATTCTCCAGAAATGGAAAATAATGTCATGACAGAATATGAAAAGAAATTTTCTGTCAATGGTCCTATATATAAAATGATTGTAAGTTATGGAGGAAAAAAGAATGGATAAATTTACTGAAATACATACTTTGGAAGAGTACCAAAATGCAATTAAAGGAAAAGCAATCTTTTTATTCACTGCATCATGGTGTCCTGACTGCATATTTATCAAACCATTTATCGGTGAAGTCGTTGACAAATATGATCAGTATACTTTTTATGTTATTGATCGTGATGAAATGATTGATTTATGCAAAGAACTAGATATCATGGGAATCCCTTCATTTGTTGCTTTTGAAAATGGTAAAGAAACTGGCAGATTTGTCAGCAAACTGAGAAAAACCAGAGAAGAAATTGAAGCATTTATAGAATCATTATAAAAAACCATCAAGAAGAGGGGGATAGCAATGTTTAAAAGTTTTTTTAGAAAAGATGATGAAGATATTTTTGAAACAGTAGATCCTATCGTAGAACAAAGAAGAAATGAAAAATTTTCAAAACCTTTGATATATGATGAAGAATTTGAAGAAAAAAAAGAAAAACCAAAACCAAAAAAAGAAACACCTAAAACTGAAATCAAACCTAAACAGGTTGATATTGAGGTAGAAAAAAAGGCTTACGAAATGATGGAAGTCATTTCTCCAATGTTTGGATTGGCTGAAGAAAAAACAACAAAAACCAAAACACAGTCAGCAAAAAAGAAAACCGTAAAAAAATCAAAGAAGAGAGATAATTCTCTAATCCAGGTCATCAGTCCATTTTATGGCAATTTTGATCAGGAAAACGAAGATGAAGAAGATACAAATAATGACGCTGTTCTAACATCTGCACAGGAAGAAACTGCGGAAGAAGACAATAAAAATGAATCACCAGAGGAAATTATGACCGTGGAAGACAATTTGAGAAATATTGCCAAAATCGTTGAAGAAGAACAGGATCAATTAAAGATCATTGAAGAAAGAACAGGAGAATTTAAACTGGATTTCGGTACAAATTCTACTGAAAAACAAGGCTCATTAATCGATGAAATCGATGACAATATGTCCCTAGACGAACTTATGAGCCTATATGAAAAAAAATTTAAGGACTAGTTATGATCAAAGGGATTGGTGTTGATATATGCAATCTGAATCGTTTGAAAAATATGGATCATCTTGCCAATAAAATACTTCATGAAAAAGAGTTGGCATTGTACCAGCATAAAAAAACGATTCAGGCAAAAAAAGAATTTCTAGGTGGCCGTTTTGCGGTCAAAGAAGCCTTTTTTAAAGCATGCGGAATTGTTCCCTATAAAAGTATCTGCTGTTTGAATGATACACAGGGCAAACCTTATATTCTTAATGAAACATGTCACGTTTCTATCTCTCATGAAAAAGATTATGTTATTGCATTTATTGTAGCAGAATAATATTCTGCTTTTTTTATGCTGTTTTTAAGGCATTTCGTGACGATAAAGAATACTGTTCTGCTTTTTTCATTTATTATATGATTGAGGTGATCATTATGCTTAACTCTGTTTCTCTGGTTGGTAGAATCATTAAAACAGCCTATTATAAACAAAACAGAAAATATATCGATATTGAAGTAAAAAAACCATTTTCATTAGAAATAGGGAAAGATGAATTTGAAGTATTTTCGATTTTATTATGGAAAGGTCTGGAAGATATGCTTAGTGATGAATGCTTTTTAAATTCATTAATTGCCATTCGCGGTCGTCTGGTCAGTCAGAATCAGGATACATATGTTGTTCATGCTGAGGTTATAGAAATTTTAGATAAACATTTTCATAAATAATTTGTCTTTAAAGCTCTTTTTTGTTAAAATTGATAGCGAAAGTCGGTGATAACAATGAGTTTACAACAAGATAAAATTAGAAATTTTTCCATCATTGCCCATATTGACCATGGAAAAAGTACGTTAGCTGACCGCATACTGGAATTGACTGGAGCTGTCAGTGACAGAGAAATGAAAGCTCAGCTGCTGGACAACATGGAACTTGAACGAGAACGAGGAATTACGATTAAATTAAATGCTGTTCAGTTAAAATATAAAGCGAAAGATGGTGAAGAATATATTTTACATCTGATTGATACCCCTGGTCATGTTGACTTCACATACGAAGTATCACGCTCATTAGCTGCCTGCGAAGGGGCTGTACTGGTTGTTGATGCTGCTCAAGGTGTGGAAGCTCAAACTCTGGCAAATGTTTATCTGGCAATTGACAACGATCTGGAAATACTGCCAGTTATCAATAAAATAGACCTGCCAAGTGCAGACCCTCAAAGGGTTATCAATGAAATTGAAGATGTCATTGGTTTACCTGCTGACCATGCTCCGCTTATTTCAGCCAAAAGTGGTCTCAATGTTGATCAGGTACTGGAAATGATCGTTAAAGACATTCCTGCTCCTTCAGGCAGTATCGATCATCCAACACAGGCTTTGATTTTTGATTCTTATTATGACAGCTATCGTGGTGTTGTTGTTTTTGTCAGAATCAAAGAAGGAAAAATCAAAGTAGGAGATACAATTAAGTTCCTGGCTACCGGAGCAACTTATGATGTCACTGAAGTCGGTGTCAAAACACCTAATGAATTAAAGAAAGACGAACTTGTCTGTGGAGAAGTAGGCTGGATTTCGGCAGCCATCAAATCAATCAAAGATGTCAATGTTGGTGATACGATCACAACATTAGATAATCCATCTTCTATACAGCTTCCCGGATATCGAAAACTGAATCCAATGGTTTATTGTGGTCTATATCCTATTGATAATGCAAAATATAAAAACTTAAGAGAAGCACTTGATAAAATACAGCTAAGTGATTCCTCTTTAGTTTTTGAACCAGAAACATCTCAGGCATTAGGTTTCGGTTTCCGTTGTGGTTTTTTAGGACTGCTGCATATGGATGTCATCCAGGAAAGACTGGAACGAGAATTTGATCTTGACCTGATTGCAACTGCACCATCAGTTATCTATCATGTTTATCTGACAGATAAAACTATGGTCGAAGTTGATAACCCTGCCAATATGCCTTCACCGCAGGTGATTGACCGTGTTGAAGAACCTTTTGTCAAGGCCTCAATCATGACACCAAGCGAATATATTGGTACAATCATGGAACTATGTCAGGCCAAACGTGGAGAATATGTTGATATCCAGTATATTGATGATACAAGACAAAGTATTGTTTATAGTATTCCCTTATCAGAAATCGTTTATGATTTCTTTGATAAGCTGAAATCAAGTACCAAAGGTTATGCTTCCTTTGATTATGAACTGATTGGATATCGTCCTAACAAACTGCAGAAAATGGATATTCTTCTTAACGGTGAAGTTGTTGATGCTCTGTCATCAATCGTTCATAAGGATTTTGCCTACAGCAGAGGAAAGATCATCTGTGAAAAATTAAAAGAAATTATCCCTAAACAAATGTTTGAAGTTCCTGTTCAGGCTTCCTTACAGGGAAAGATCATCGCCAGAACAACGATCAAAGCTTTAAGAAAAAACGTTTTAGCAAAATGTTATGGTGGCGATATTACCAGAAAAAAGAAACTTTTAGAAAAACAAAAAGAAGGAAAGAAAAGAATGAAAGCTGTAGGAAGTGTAGAAATTCCACAGGAAGCTTTTATGGCTATCTTATCTGTTGATGAAGAATAACAGTTTTTGCTGTTATTCTTTTGTAATATGTAAAATATTGTTTTAAGTTTACTTGTTATGAGTAATGTACTATAATTGATAACGAAAATGGAGGGATGGCGAACAATGACCTTTAACAATAAAAATAAAAACAAAGTCAGGTTTTATGGTTTCGTTGAACACCAGAAAGAACTTAATAATAAAAATGAATATATTGTTACAAAAAGACTGATAGAACTGATTGGTCTGACAGCAATTCTTGTTCTCGTATTAATCGTAAGATTAGGCTATATACAATTAACTCAATCAGAAACACTGGAAGTTAAACTGGAAACGTATGGTAGCAAAACATATTATACAGATGCTCCTCGTGGAGAAATCTATGATCGTAACTATACCAAACTCGTAGAAAACCAAAATGTCATCTGTATTGATTATTTTGCTCCTCAATCCATTTCCAAGGATGAAATTACAAAAATCGCTAAATTTTTAAGCAAAAACATTACCATAGATTTTTCTAAAAACAATATTAATAATATTACAACGAGAAACATCAAAGAATTTTTTATTATGGCTAATGAAGATATTGCTGATGATCTAATCAGTGAAGAAGAAGATAAAGAATTGAAAGAAAAATATGAAGATAGCTCAAGTTATGAAAAAGCTAAATTAAATTTACAAATAAGCAAAATACCTGATGACCTGTCTCTTGTCTATGAATATATGACACAGGATGAGATCGAACAGGCCAGGTTTGAGTACTTAATGAACAATTGTACGAGTGGTGTTGTTACTCTTGTTGAAGGTATTACGGTTGAAGAAGCCAGTGTAGTTGGAGAAAATACCAATCTGTTAAAAGGTATTGAAATCAGCACAGGTTGGTCCAGAAATTCTCTGACTGATGGAAAAATGTCTACCGTTCTGGGAAAACTGACAACAAAAAAAGAAGGACTGCCTTCAGAAATGAAAAATGAACTTTTAGCACAAGGCTATTCCAACAACTCAAGAGTAGGAACTTCTGGATTGGAACAGCAGTACGAAACGATTTTAAGAGGCAGTGACACATCATATTCGATTAAATATGACAGTGACGGATCACCAACAATTTTAAACAGTGAAACTGGAACAAAAGGTGATAATATTCGTATTTCAATTGACTGGGAACTGCAGCAGTTTGCAGATTCTCTGATTGAAAATGAATTAAAGGCATGCAATGCATCCAACAAGTTTTTCAATAAAATGTACTTTGCGATGATTGATCCCAGCAATGGGGAAGTACTGGTTATGTCAGCAAAAACCATAGACAAGGAAACAGGAGAGGTTTCTGATTATGCTCATGGTATCTATATGGATGCAGTCAAAATCGGTTCAACTTCTAAAGCCGGAACACTTTATACTGCTTTCAAAGAAAATATCATCGTTCCAAATACCTATATGGTTGATGAACCTATCAAAATAAAAGGGACAAAAGAAAAGAAATCATGGAAAACGATGGGAAATATTAATGAAGTTGATGCGATGGCGCTTTCTTCAAATGTTTACATGTTTAAGATTGCCATGAAACTGGCAGGTGTTGAATACCGCTATAATGAGTCATTAAATGTTGATTTTGAAACTTTTGTAAAAACAATCTCGACAATTCGCCGTGACTTTGGTGAACTGGGACTCGGTGTCAAAACAGGTATTGATTTGCCAAATGAAGGTGATGGCTATAAAGGAAACAGCACAGAAGCTGGTCTGTTACTCGATGCCTGTATTGGTCAGTATGATACCTATACACCGATTCAGCTGCTTCAATATACTGCCACATTAGCGAATAAGGGTATACGTGTACAGCCACATCTGCTGATTGAATCATTTAAGAATGATGATGAAGGAAATCATATTACGACATCAAGCTTTAAAACCAATATTCAGGATGATATTACCGATCAGGCAACAGCCTTTGAAAGAATCAAGCTGGGTATGAGAGAATGCGTCACCAGAATTGACGGGACATCGCATACCTACTGGTCAACAAAACCATACGCAGCATACTGTAAAACTGGAACTGCTGAAGATTATACAGGAACTGGCAATGTCGATTATCCTAACCATTTACAGATTGGATATATTTCCGCTACTGAAAATAGTGAACCAATTGTTGCCTTTGTCTGCATCACCTATAGACAGACAACCAGTTCATCAGGCGCCGATTCTTCTGCACCACTGATTGCCAATCAGGTAGTCGATAAATATGTTGAAAAATATGGTCTTAATTAATCTCATCTTTAAACATTATGAATGAAATTTCATAATGTTTTTTTTAAAGTAAAATTGCAGATTTATTCCTATATGTTAATAGGAGGACCTGTTATGAATGAATTGTTTGAAAGAATTATCCACAATGCCCTGATTATGAACGCTACTGATATTCATTTACTTTCCAAAAAAAAAGGAATAATCCGTTTCAGAATCAATGGGCAAATCAAAATGTTTGAAGAACTGGAAAATGACGAAATACTTAAGCTGATCAATTTTATCCGGTATATATCAAAAATTGATTTAAATTATCATCTTAAGCCACAAACAGGACACTACAGTTATGAACATGAGCATCATGTTTATCATTTAAGAGTTTCTAATTTGGTAGGAAAAGACAGTGAGACCCTCGTTATTCGTATCTTAAACAATCATCCTTACATTTCACTCAACAATATTTCACAAATCAGTGAAGTTAAACAATTTCTTAATGAAATAGTTACCAAAGAGCATGGGCTATTCATTATATCTGGAGCAACAGGTTCAGGAAAATCAACAACGCTCTATGCCTTGTTGGATGAAATCTACAGGATATATCATCGAAACATCATTACTATTGAAGATCCTATTGAAATTGAAAAAGATTACTGTCTGCAAATCGAATTAAATGAAAAACAGGGGATTACCTATGAACAGTCATTAAAACAGATATTAAGACATGATCCTGATATCATCATGATTGGAGAAATCAGAGATCAGACAACAGCTGCTTTAGCATTAACCTGTTCATTAACTGGCCATCTTGTTTTAACAACTCTGCATGCCAGTCATTGTATCAATACGATGAAAAGACTTATTAATTTAGGTCTGACAAAACTTGATTTAGGTGATGTTCTTATTGGTGTTATGACACAAAAGATCAGATATGACAAACATGAACAGCTGATTGTCATCAGTGAATTCATGAATCAGGAAGAAATCTATCACTATCTTAATGATCAGCAGGTAGATTATTTTGATTTTCATAAAGCAAAAAATATTCTTAATGCCAAGGAGATCAGCTATGAATAATAAAGAAATAGAATTCATGAATATCCTTGTTTCTCTCCTGGATCAGCAGTATGACATTGAAAGCATATTAAAATTATGCTCCAGTCTTCATTTCCATAAAGAGTGTGAAGCTTTGACAGACAGCTTAAAGAAAGGAAATAATTTAGGCGAAGCAATCTTACAATGTCATTTTTCGGATACTTTTAAAGAATATTTCCTTTTTTTCAAAAATACATTTTCTATCAGCGATGCCGTCAGAAAAACAGTGACAATCTGTGAAAAAAGAAACAAAATCAAAAAAATGCTGATCAGCAAACTTACATATCCCTGCTGTCTGCTTCTTTTCCTTTTTGTCTTTTCAATCTTTATTATTACTTTCCTGCTGCCACAGGTCGAAAATCTGTTTACTGATTTTCAGATTGAAAAAGGAATGGTCATCACCATAATGTTTATCATTTTTCACTTTATTCCATATCTGATCTTTTTTCTTTTTCTAACTGCACTGACGCTGTTTTTATATGTCTATATCAATATCAAAAGAATCAACTACAAGGTTATCGATATGTTGATTGCCAAAACTCATTTCATCAGTATGATCATAAAAAAATATTATTCACTTAAATTTGCCTTGTATTATGATGAAATGCTAAAAAATCACTATGATGCCTCAACAATAGTTGAGATCCTTTATGAAAAAATTAATGACAGTGATATCAGGATGATCATCTACGAACTTCATCACTTTATTATTTCAGGCGAATCAATCAATGATGCAATTTCTCATTTTCCATATTTTGAAAAAAATTTTAAAATTTTTTATCTGATGATGAGTCAAAACCGCCAATTCAAATCCTTAAATGATTATATTGAAATCGTATTTATGCAAATCAATCATTTTCTTTCTCAATTTATCAGAATAACAGTTCCCTTAATTTATGGTTTTACTGCAGCGTTTGTTATCGTAGTCTATATTTCTATTATCATTCCTATGATGAATGTCATAACGAATTTATAAAAGGAGGAAACTGTATGATTCGTAAAAAAACATGTGCCGGCTTTACATTATTAGAAATGGTTTTCTGTATTTCTATCATTCTGATCATCCTTTTGCTGGTCATTCCTGAAGTAACCAGCAAAAATAAAATGATCAAGGAAAAAAGCTGTGATGCCCAGATAGAAGTTGTGAATTCGCAGATCATTCTCTATGAAATAGAGCATGGTGAATTACCTACCAGCATGTCACAATTAACTTCTGGAGAACATCCTTATCTCAAAGAAAAACAGACAGTCTGCCCATCTGGCCTGTCAATTGGTATTTCTGAAGGAGAAGCCTATGTCCAAAACTAATGGCTTTACACTTCTCGAAGAAATCTTTGTCTTATCTCTCATTTTAACATTATCATTTCTGACACTTCCCATTTATCGCTTTCAGGTAAAAGAAAATATTGACAATGTTAAATATCATATTTCTGCAATCATTAATGGGGCGAAAACTGCTGCACTTTCTTCTCATGAAAAAGTCAATCTTTATTTTACTGAAGATCAGGTTTATTATTCTCAAGATGATAATTTTATCTCTTATTCATTACCGGATAATTATTCCTTTTCTCATCTTAAAGAGGTATATTTCAATGAAAATGGCAATATCAATCAGGCAAATCACGTTCTTCTTCATGATTTCGATACGGAAAGAAAACTTATTTTTCATTTAGGAAATGGAGACTATTATTTTGAAGAGTAGGGGATTTACATTAATAACCAGTTTATTCTCTTTTCAGATATACATTTTCTGCCTGATTGTTCTGTTATCATTATATACCTTAAATAGAAAACAGATGTTATCGCTTCATGATCAATATGAAAATTATCTTAACAAACAGGAAGAAAAAGAGAAAAATATATGCATAGAAAATGGTTTAGAAGATATCATCCGGCATTTACAATGATAGAAATGCTGTTTTCTTTAAGCATAACTCTGTTCATTCTAATGAACTGCTCAATGTTCTACAAAGCACTCAAAGAACCTTTCTTTTCTAAAGAAATCGATGCAGCAGTTGAAAACGGTATTGCTACACTTTCATATGAATTATGCACCGGGTACAACTTTACCTATGGTGATACATTGGAATTTTATAATGAAAAGGAAGAACTATGCTGTGTCAGTTTAAATGATGGAAGGCTAGTCATCACACCAGGACAGAATATTATATGTCATGATCTGGAAAATGTTTATTTTTACAATGATAACGGTCTAATTTATATGGAATATCAGTATCAGGGACAGAAAAGAACTTCTCTGATTGGCAGTGATTATGATGATTATGAAGATAAAGAATAGAGGGAACGTCTTGATCATTACATTGATGATCTTGATGATCCTTACTGCCCAGATATGTTATACGTTTGCTGTAACAATCAGTGCTGCCAGAAATTTTCAGAACATAAAGCTTGTCAACATGGAACGTCTTCAGATCTGTCTTTTCCTTGCCTATATCAAATATACAAATAAATACGATCTGCTTTTAAGTGATTATATATCGTTTGATGATGTGATTATTGATTATACTGTTGATGATATGGGAGATTATTATTATATCAATGTTTCTATTGTTCAACTGGATCATCAAACATGTTTTGATCTTGATTTGAACAAAGAACAAAGCTATCTGACAAGATTTGAATATCATAATGAAAAGTAAAAAGATGGATGTAATGTGTATTTTTTTGTTTTACAAGATAATAGAAATTTGATATAATGCTATCGATAATAAAGGAGAGATGACATTTATGGCAATTAATATTAAAGAATTAAAACCAGGAAACGCTTATACAGAAAACAATGATTTATTCTTATGTGTATCTAATGAACAGAATAAACAAGGTAGATTATCTGGAAAATATATGGTCAAGAGAAAAAACATGAGAACAGGTGCAATTACTGAAATCTCATATAATCCAACTGGAAAAGTTGAATTGGCTATGATTGAAAAGAGAAAAATGCAATATCTTTATGATTCAGGTGATATGCTGGTATTCATGGATAATGAAACATATGATCAGATCGAAATCCCTTCTGAACGTTTAAAATGGGAATTGAACTTCCTGAAAGCTTCTGATGAAGTTGAAATTACAAGTCATGAAGGAGAAGTATTAGGTGTTTCTTTACCAATCAACGTCCCATTAACAATCACTGAAACTGAACCAGCTGTAAAAGGTGATACAGCAACAGGTGCTACAAAAAACGCTGTTTTAGAAACTGGATTCCAGATCAGAGTTCCTTTATTCATCAGTGAAGGTGAAGTTGTTATGGTCAATACACAAGATGGTAAATATCAGGGAAGAGCTTAATTAAAAAAAGAACTGTCATAGTTCTTTTTTTATAGGCAAAGGAATGTATTTTTTAATAGTTTTTTGTGAGGAAATATCTGAATTTTTTCTAATCATAACCACGCCTAAAAGACGTGGTATGTACGCGCCCTAGAAGGGCATTCTGTTGCGCTGTGTTTCACACTCTGAAGCCTGACAGCCGCAACGCCTTTTCTGGCTAGCCCTTTAAGGGCTTTTATTTTTTGCCTCCTT
>CASETM010000102.1 GCA_949290865.1 uncultured Bacillota bacterium | reverse complement strand
TACAGGCTGAAGGAGCATTTGGGGTAATCAAACAGGATATGAAATTCACAAGATTCACGAGAAGAGGGCTGAAAAATGCAAAAATGGAATTTCTTATTGTGTGTTTAGGCTATAATTTAAAGAAATATCATAAATATCGCCTGAAGAAAGAAAAGGAAGAAAGAGAGAAATCGCTTGTCAATTAAAAAGATATGCCCGTGAAAAAAACAGATTTTGAGCGATATAGGGACATTGCGCCCAAAAACAGGTAAAAAAGAATAAAAATAAATAAAATACTGCATCTTGATACCAGAAAAAGAGAAAAGATGTTTTTTTATTGCCTAAAAGCAGAAAAAGAAAAGAGCTGAAACAAAATCAGCTCTTTAAAAAGTTATTTCGTTACAGCCCCTTCTTTATTTTAATCGACCATAATACATGTCTGAAAAAATACCTTCTTTTTCAACAAGTTCATCAAACTGACCATCCTGTTCAATGATTCCATTATTCAAGACAATAATACGATCACAGTTTTTCAATGTTGTTAGACGATGCGCAATGGCAATGATTGTTGTATTGTTTTCTTTCTGCAGTTTCTCTATTTCCATCTGGATATGTTTTTCTGAAGTATTATCCAGTGCCGAAGTCGCTTCATCAAGAATCAGTATTTTTGGCTTTCTCAAAAAAATTCTGGCAATAGCAATTCTTTGACGCTGCCCCCCAGACAGGTTATTGCCACCTTCAGAAACCATAAAATCAAACCTTTCAGGAAGACTGTTGATATAGTCAAGAATATAGGCTTTTCTGGCGGCTTCTTCGACTTCTTCTCTGGTTACATCACGATCCACACCGTAGACAATATTTTCATAAATCGTTCCGGCAATTAAAAATGGATTCTGTGGAACTAGAGCCAGTATTTCAGAAATTTCCTTTCGGGTAAGATATTCGATCTCAATATCATCCAGAGAAATATGACCAGCGGACTGTTCCAGTTTACAGATGGATTTGATCAGTGATGATTTCCCACAGCCTGAAGGTCCAGCAATTCCGAGATACATGCCTTTTTCAATGTTCAGATTAAAATGATCTAAAATAAGATGCTTTTTATCTTCAGGATAATAGAAATTCAGATTACTGATCTTAATGATCAGATGCGAATCATTTTGACTGCATTGAGGCTGATCGACATGATAAGAAAAATCATGGGGAATTTCGACCATATCAAAAAAGTCTTCAGCAAGTACCGTACATTCAGCAACCTCATCAAAAATTCTATGCAGTTCTTCCAGTGGCTTGATCAGCTGATTGAAACACAGATAAGCGGTCAAGACACTTCCGACAGTAATGATATGCTGTGTTGCTAGATATGTGGAAATCCCAATGATCAAAACAGTGAATACAGCCTGATTGATAAATTTCAGACAGTCATAGAAGGCCATGGCCTTGTGATGATTCATTTCTTTTTTTCTTAAGAATTCTGATTTATCATCAAAACGGCAGATTTCAAAATCAACACTGTCACAGATCCTGATGACTTCGATGCCATTGATCAGTTCAACAATCGTACCATCAATTTCTGATTTGCTTTCCAGCAGCTGAACACGAATGCCTTTTTGACTGCTGATCTGTTTCATGACGATCGAAATACCGATTGGCACGACAAGCAGCATTGGCAGTGCCAGCGTAACAGGTAAAGTTGTAAAAAAGGTGACAACCGCTGCCAGACTGTTAAAAACTGCAGGAGCGAAGTCCATAAATAACAGTTTTTCTAGCTTGATCGTTCCATCAAGACAGCGATTAAGACGACCGTGAATATTTCCGGTCATATTTTTTCTAAAATAGGATAAAGGTGCCATCAGCAATGACTGGATGACCATGCCACGTGCTTTTTTTTCGGTTCTGGTGGCAACATCTTCTACCATGACCCTGCGGATGATCTTGATTAGTTCATTGACAACATTAACGACCAGGATCAAAACCAGAAATGGAATGATCTTATCAAAGGAAACACCATTGACATTGAGTATGTCGTCAGTCAGCCATCCAATAGCTTTAGGTGTCAGCTGGGTCAAAGCAGCCGAGACGATCATGATTACAATGATGATCAGGAATCGCAGTTTCTGTCTATTATCTAAAAGTCTGTAGATTTTTTTGAGAATTTTCGCTAAAACATTTTTTTTTCAAAGTTATACGACCTTTCTGCTTATCATTTATCTGCCACAGCAGTTTTTGTATTTTTTGCCGCTGCCACAAGGACATGGGTCATTTCTGCCAACTTTGACTTTTTTGCTGACAGGTTTTCTTTTGCCAAAATCATTTTGGACCTTTTTAACACTATTGTATTCTTTGGCCAGCTGTGTTTCATCAAGCTCTGTCAGTATGTCCTTGCATAACTGGAAGAGTGTTTCACTTTCAATATTGTATTCCAGGGTCAAAGGAACATATCTGGTGATAATCGCTTTGCATTGTGAAATGTCATAGGTTTTTAGACAATGCAAATAGGCATAAATGATATTTAGATCATTAGGATAAAGACGAAGCAAAGTCTTAAAATGTTCATTTGCCTGATCTAAATCATTTTTGTAAAAAAGTGCCTTCCCAGTCATGATTTGAAAATCGTTTAAATATTTATCTTTTTTAAATGTTTTGCTGATATCCTGACAGTATGATATAGCTTCATTATACTGTTCATTTTTTAGATAGACGTTAGCTATCTGTTTCAGCCAGTTGCCTAGGCGCAGCTGATGACCGAACTGATTACCGAGCTGAAGCAGACTGATCTTATCATTTTTCAGCTGTTTTTTTAATTCACTGTAGCCTTTTTGCCATAAGGCTAAGGCCTGTTCACTCTCGTTTTGTTGTAGTTTTTCATATCCATTATTTATATAATCTGCAAGTTTGTTTGACATATTATCCCTCATTTCTATTTACTAGTTTATCATAAATCATATTTTAAGAAACAATTATTTTGTATGTTTGGTAAAAAATCAGGCATGGTGTATAATAAGGAGGGTGATAAAGATGAAAAAAAGACATCAGTCAAATCTGCTGATGACCTTGCTGTGCGCAGTGATTGTCAGTGTATCCTTATATTTTCTTTATGATACGTTCTATTTTCAGACTTATGGAAACAGGACTTATTATGACTATCTCTTATCGATTGACAGCAAAGAGTGCCAGCTGTCAGATTTTAAATTATTTAAGGATCAAAGCAATTATTATTGTGGAGATGGTACGATTACGCTCAATGTGATCGATGGTCTGCAAAGTGGTCAGGAATATACATTGTCGTTTATTTTAAATGATGGTGAGAAAAATTATCCGGTGAATTATTCTATTGTTTATCAGGCAAATACGACCCATAATCTGGAAAACAATGATTCTCGAAAAAATCTGAAAAAGATCGATCATATTCGTTTTGAAATCAGTGATCAGGATGAACAGGTCATCTATTCGAAAAAAGTCAAGATGCATGCAGTCCAGGCAATATACTGTTTTAATAAGGAATATCGTATTGAAAATGCCTGTATCAGTGATGATTATATGCGACTGGGTTATCTGACCACGACCAATCAGGAAATCATCACAAAATATCCTCATATTTCTTTAGAATACCGTTATCTTAAAGATGAAAATGGGGACGAAGAAGATGATAATAACTATATAGTTTTTAAAAAGATTAGTGGTCTGTCAAAAGATTATGTCAATGTTGCCAATTATGAAACATATGATCATGATAAGGAAAACAGAGGATCTTTACTGGATAAAAAATTAAGTGTAGTTGTGATTTTTTCTGATGATCAGGGTGAAAGTTTTACCTTTAAGATGAATTTTACTCATGAGGAAGGGGAATAAGATGAATCAGTACCTTTTAAAGATCAAAAAAGATTTCGCAGTGATTTACTGGGCAAGAAACGGCATCATCACTTTTATCGTGACTTTGCTGACATTTGGCATTGATATATCAGATTATTATGACATTTCTTTTTTAGGTTCGATCAGACGTATTTTTCTTAACAGCATCTATACTTCTATGTATTTCTTTCTGGTCTGGATCTTGAATTATCTGCTGTTTGAAATTTATAAAATCGTGACTGACTGGTATGATGAAACGCATCATACGACCATTCGTTTTATGTTTAAAGAACATGATTATTCGATCCACTGGCTGGTGTTTGTCATCACGATACTTCTGCCAGTTATTGTGATGTATTTACCGCTGCCACGTCTGTTTCAATATGATATTGCGATGATGTCTGTTTTCATGATCTTAAGATCAGTGAAACAGATATATAAAAATAGACTCTAATAGAGCCTATTTTAGTAACTGGCATAACTGCATGATCAGTTCATCTTTGGAACTTAAAGAACGGTAATAAGATTCAAAGAGAACACCCAGACCAGGAAGAATCGTTTCTTCGTGAGAAGCGATACCATCTTCGATAATACTTTTCAGCTCGTCTGGGGAAACATTATGCAGTTTTGCATAAATTGCCTGTCTAATATCCATTATCATCACTCCTTATATAGAGTGAACAGAAATCAAGGAGCTTATACATGATTGAAGAAAGAAATATCATCATTGGAGATCGCCTGATCACATATGAGATTCATTATAAAAACATCAAACACTGTTATCTGCGGGTTCAGCAGGGAAAAACTGTAATTTCGATGTCCAAAGGACATGATGTCAAAACTGCTGAAGACCTGATCAGAAAAAATCAGGAACTGATTGTTAAACAGATTGACAGTTTTGCAGACAGAGCAAGATATGAAAACAACGGTTATGTTTCATTGTTTGGCAAAAAGTATCAGCTGATCGTGAGAGATCTGCATATGAAGAAATGGGCAGTCCACGATCAAAAAATCTATATCTATGGGCAGAATGTGGAAGCAATCGCCACGGCCTTTTTAAAAGAACAGCTTTATAATTATATTGAAATGAAGATCAAAGCTTACCTTGTTCATGACTTTGATCTGCATTTTCCTGAAATTCAGATTCGACAAATGAAAAGTCGTTGGGGTGCATGCTTTTATCAGAAAAACAGGATCTGTTTTAATTTTTCACTCGTTTTTCTGGATAAAGAACTTATTGACTATGTCATTGTTCATGAACTCTGTCATTTTCTCCAGCCTAATCATTCAAAAGCATTTTATCAGGAAATCAAAAAAAGACTGCCACAGTATCAGCTGGCAGAAAGGAAACTTAAGGAGATATCAATATGAAAGAAATAAGTATCAACAGTATCGAACATATTCAGATTGGACATTGTCAGGATGAGAAAAACGGGACAGGATGTACGGTGATCATTGCGCCTGAAGGGGCAGTATGTGGCGTTGATGTCAGAGGCGGGGGACCAGCTTCTAGAGAAACTGAGCTGCTCAATCCTCGTGCCAGCAATAATGGTATCCATGGCCTTTTCTTGAGCGGTGGCAGTGCTTACGGGCTTGACTGTGCGGCGGGCATCATGCAGTATCTCGAAGAACATCATATTGGTCTGGCGGTGCAAGATGTCATTGTTCCGATCGTTGTCGGTTCCTGTATTTTTGATTTGTGCTGCGGTAGTGGGAAAATACGTCCTGATAAAAATATGGGTTATATGGCCTGTCTGGACAGTGAAAAAAATATAGAAAGAAACGGTAATGTTGGCGCGGGCATGGGCGCAACCGTTGGGAAACTTTATGGTCCGGAAAGATGCATGAAAGCAGGACTGGGTTGCTTTGCGGTCGAACTTGGTCAGCTCCAGGTAGGAGCGATCGTTGCTGTTAATGCGATTGGCGATGTGTATGAACTTGATTCTCATAGAGAACTGGCTGGTTTGCTGGATGAAAAGAAGCAGAACATGATCAGCAGTGAAGCTGAGATGATGCGTATGTTTGCTGCAGACAGTGATGGAGCTTTTAATACGACCATTGGTGCGATCATCACCAATGCCAGACTGGATAAGGCTCAAATGAATAAAGTGGCGGCTTTGGCCAGCAACGGGCTTGCCAGAACGATCAGACCAGTCAATACATCGATGGATGGTGACAGTATCTATGCTCTGTCCACAGGTCAGGTTGAAGCCAGCAGTGATCATGTTGGGACACTGGCAGCTTATGTTTTAGCAAAAGCTGTCAACAAAGCTGTATGGCAAAGTGAAGCTAAGTTTGGGCATCCTTGTGTTCGGGATTTTTTACAGGAGGAAAAGCAGTAAGATGATAACGTCAATACATAATAAAACTGTCAAAGAACTGATGAAGCTGAAACAGAAAAAATATCGTGATCAGTACTATCTGGTGGAATCGCAGCATCTTGTTGAAGAAGCGGTCAGAGCCAATCAGGCAGATTTGATCATTTCAACGGAAAAAGTGGATATGGGTGTGGAAAACCTAATTGTTTCTTATGAGGTGATGGAAAAACTGGCTTTTACCAAAACGCCACAGCCAATTATGGCTCGCTGTATCATTCAAAAGCAGCAGGAGCTGCTTGCAGGACATCGTTATCTGATCCTGGATAATCTGCAGGATCCTGGCAATATTGGGACTCTGGTCAGAACGGCACTGGCTTTTGGAATCGATCAGATCATTTTATCAAAAGGCTGTGTTGATCTTTATAATGATAAACTGTTGAGAGCCATGCAGGGAGCGCATTTTCATATATCATGTATTTATCGTGATCTTCATGAAATTATTCCTATGCTGCAGCAAAATGGTGTCAGCGTTGTTGGCAGTGCGCTGGAAAATGGTCAGCCTATCGCTACGATTGCCAGAGAAGAAAAGATGGCGTTTGTTCTGGGCAATGAAGGAAATGGCATGGAAAAGGAAATCATAGCATTGTGTAATCAGATTGCCTATATTCCAATTACGACGATCGAATCGTTGAATGTGGCTGTTGCCGGCAGTATCATGATGTATCATTTTCGCTGATCTTGATAAAATTGTCTTGTTTTCATCATAAAATTTGTTATAATGTTTGAGTATACAAATCGATGAAATGGACAAGTAAATAATAAATGCTGTCACAGAGAGGAAGAATTGCTGGAAACTTCTACAGCTATATTATCGAATTCACCATGGAGAGCACCTAATCAGTGACGTGACACTGCGTTAAAGTGAAATTGAGGGCATGTCATAGCATGAATTAGGATGGTACCGCGATAAACTCGTTCCTAAATGGAATGAGTTTTTTTATATTTAAGGGAGGATTAAATGTGGAAAATGAATTACTAACAATTAGAGATGAAGCTTTGGCCAAAATTCAGGCCTGTACATCTTTAAAAGAACTGAATGACGTTCGTGTTCTTTATCTGGGTAAAAAAGGTCCAATTCAGGAAGCAATGAAAGCAATGAAGAACATGGCGGTTGAAGACAGAAAAGTTTTCGGGCAGACGAGCAATAAAGCGAAACAAGAACTGTCTCAGGCTGTTGAAGATAAAAAAGCCCAGCTGGAACAGCAGGCAGTCATTGACAAGATCAATAGCGAAAGTATTGATATTACTTTGCCAAGCTATCAGCTGAATCAAGGAACAATGCATCCTTTGTCAATTATTGTTGCCCAACTGGAAGAACTGTTTTTAGGGATGGGTTATCAGATTGCTGAGGGACCTGAAGTTGAAACAGATTACTTTAACTTTGAACTGATGAATCTGCCAAAAGGGCATCCAGCCAGAGATATGCAGGATACCTTCTATATTGATGAAAATACTTTAATGAGAACACATACTTCACCAGTTCAGGCTCATACTTTACTGGCAGCCAAGGGACAAGGTCCAATCAAGGTCATCTGTCCAGGAAAAACATATCGTCGTGATGATGACGATGCAACGCATTCTCATCAGTTCATGCAATGTGAAGGACTGGTCGTTGATAAAAATATTACTTTGGCAGATTTGAAAGGAACATTAGAAGTTTTTGCCAGAAAATTCTTTGGTGAAAAACGTGAAATCAGATTACGTCCTTCTTATTTCCCATTCACTGAACCATCTGTTGAAGTTGATATTTCATGTCATAACTGTGGTGGAAAAGGATGTGCCATGTGTAAAGGAACAGGATGGATCGAAATTCTGGGAGCAGGAATGGTCAATCCTAAGGTTCTGGATATGTGCGGTTTTGACAGTACTGTTTATCAGGGATTTGCCTTTGGTATTGGGATCGAACGTGTTGCCATGCTGAAATATGGTATTGATAATATTCGTGATTTCTATAACGATGATATTAGATTTTTAAGTCAGTTTGTAAAAGAGGAGTAAGAGTATGGATGTAAGTTTAAATTTATTGAATAAATATGTAAAAGTTGACGATCAGGATCCTGCGACACTGGCAGCCAAGATTACTTCTATTGGTTTGGAAGTAGAAGGTATGCATCCTTTAGCAAAAGGCAACAATATGACCATCGGAAAAGTTCTGGAATGTGTTCCTCATCCTGACAGTGATCATTTGAATGTCTGCCAGGTAGAAGTTCGTCCTGGTGAAATCAATCAGATCGTCTGCGGGGCACCTAATGTTGCTGCTGGTCAGAAAGTCATTGTTGCTAATCCTGGATGTGATCTGGGAGAAGGCTTTGTCATCAAGAAAAGTACGATCAGAGGTCAGGAATCAAATGGAATGATCTGTTCAATTGCTGAACTGGGAATAAATCAGCGTCTGTTAAGACCAGAAGATAAAGATGGCATTCATGTCCTTGATGAACATGCACCAGTAGGTGAAGATCCATTGGCGTACATGGGCCTGAAAGATACGATTTTAGAAATTTCATTGACACCAAACCGTGCTGACTGTATGGCCATGACGTCATTGGCTTATGAAGTTGCTGCTGTATTAAAAAGAGATGTTGTTTTGCCAGAAGTAACTGCCAAAGGGAAAGAAGGCAGTGGTATTGAAGTCAAAGTGGAAACCGATCTGTGCCCATTCTTTGGCGCAAAACTGGTTAAAGGGGTTACGACCAAAGAATCACCAGAATGGCTGCGTACAGCTTTGCTGGCATCAGGTATCAAACCTATCAATAATATTGTTGATATTTCCAACTTTGTCATGCTGGAAACAGGACAGCCAATTCATATGTATGACTATGATAAATTAACAAAAAAAGAATTCGTGATCAAAACGGGATTTCATGTCAAAGAAACCATGCTTGATGGTCTTGAATATCAAATTGAACCAAATGATATCATCGTTTCTACTGATGATGGTATTGGCTGTGTTGCTGGAGTCATGGGTGCTGACAGTACTAAAATTGATGAAAATACTGAAAATATCGTTATCGAAGTTGCTACTTTTGATGGTCCAAGTTTAAGAGAAACAGCCAGACGTTTAAATTTACTGACAGATGCTTCACAGCATTATATCAAGGGGGCATTGAATACGGCAAATTCTCTCAATATTCTGGAACGATGTGCTCAGCTGCTGGAAGATCTGGCTGATGCTAAAGAAATCTATCAGACAGTTTCTACACCATTGCACGTTGAAGACAAATATGTTGCAGTTACGACCACTCAGGTCAATGGATTATTAGGAACAAAAATCACAACTGATGAAATTGCTGATATCTTTTCTTCTTTAAAATTTGCATATACTTTAGATCAGGAAACATTTACAGTAAAAGTGCCTGCCTACCGTAATGATATTACGATGGCTGCTGATCTGATTGAAGAAGTTGTGCGTATGTATGGATTCGATAATATTCCATCAACTTTACCAGAAATGTCAATGACGATTGGAAAAAGAACAGATATGCAGGCCAAAAAACATATGATCCAGGTACTGTTAAAAAATCTGGGATTACATGAAACTTTGACTTATTCTTTAACATCTCCAGCTATGGTTAAAGACTTTAATGTTTTCCATCAGGGAGATGCTGTAAAACTGGCAATGCCTTTAGGTGAAGAAAGAAGTGTGACCCGTCAGTCACTGATTGGTTCATTACTGCAGGTCATCAATTATAATCAGGCAAGAAATATCAAAGATGTTCATCTTTATGAACTGTCAACAACATATTCTCAGGATGGTGAAATTCAGAATCTGGCGATTGCCTGTACCGGAGAATATCAAAGTTTATCATTTAAACATATTTCCTATAAAGCGGATTATTATCTGCTCAAAGGTTTTGTGGAAACTATTTTTGAAAAACTTGGTATCAGTGACAGCCGTTATCGTTTAGAACGTGTTGAAAGCGATCATCCATCATATCATCCAGGACGCAGTGCCTATATCAAAGTTGGTCAGGAAACAATCGGAGTGATTGGTAATGTTCATCCTTTGATGGAAAAGAAATATGATGTCAAAGATGTTTATGTCGCTGAATTGAACTTATCTGCCTTGCTGAAGATCAAGACCGGAAAAGTGAAATATCAGGCCATTCCACAATATCCTGCGGTAACGAGAGATATTGCTTTGGTTATGGATGAAACGACAGCTGCCGCTGATGTCTGTCAGAAAATCATGAAATCTAGCAACAGGCTTGTAAAAGCAGCAAAGGTTTTTGATGTTTATGTTGGTGAACATGTGGAAAGTGGCAAGAAATCAGTGGCTATTAGCCTGACTTTCCAGGATGAAAAGAAAACATTAACGGAACAGGAAATCAATACAGTTATGGATAAAATTCTGAAAACTGTAGAAAAAGATTTTGGAGCAGTATTAAGAGGATAGAAAAAAGGATCTTAGATCATGTGTCTAAGATCTTTTTTGAATTTATTGGGAGAGAATTATGTTATGATATAAAAAACAGGATGAGTTGAGGTGAAATCATGCGATGTCTGATTATTGATGATAATCAAAGCTGTATTGATGAATTGAAAAATCAGCTGTGTCGTTCTTTTTTGCATATCCAAATTGATGTGTTTCATGAGGTGCCAGAAACAGAAATGAAGAATATTGATATTATTTTTTTGAAGGCAGAATGGCAAATGAAAAGCAGCGATGATGCAGTTACTGTCGTTATAACAGGTGATGAGTATCCTGGAGTTGAGACAGAAACGAGTTTTTTACTCAGGAGAAATCATATTTCTGAAGATTTTCAGGAGTTTTATATTTCCTATATAAAAAACAGGCAAAACAAAATGAAAATTATCTTTCATCTTAATCAGAAAATCAGTCAGCAGTCACGAAAAGAAATAGAACTGACCGCTAATGATATCGTCTATGTTGAATGTTTTGCTCATGAATTGATTGTCCACACATATAAAAATGAATATGTTGTCAAAATGACGCTTAAGTCTTTTTTTGCTGAAGTAAACGAACTCAGATGTTTTATTCAGGTTCATCGCACATATGCAGTCAATATGAATTATATCTATCGCATTGATGATCAGGATGTTCATATGATCAATGATGATTCTAAAAATGAAATCCGCATCAGTCAAAAATATAAAAAACAGTTTTTAAGGACATTTCACGAATATATGATGAAATATTAAAAGGATCACGGCTGGTATTTAGTCCTGATCCTTTTTGCATATAGGTATATTTTTCAGTTCATTGCTGTAAATATTCTGATCCAGCAAAGATAAAAGACGGGTTGCCTTGATTTCCAGATCTAAAGCAGGATGATGATGCTGTTTCAGATTGGTCACCAGTTTTTTCTGAGCTTTTTTTTTGATGGTGTTGAGATAACGCTGACCTTGATCATTCATTTTTAAAATTCTTATATAATCAGTATTTAATGCTTCCTGAATATTTGCTTTGGTATTTTGCAGCAGAATGTGGACCAGCATTCTTTGGATCCTGGTGCGAGTATATCTTCTGCTGGTAAGACTGTCGACAAAATCATGATGGCTGCTGTAAAGCATGATGTTTTTCTTGAGTAGATTTTCGATGCCTTCATCAACCAGATGATAGTTTTTCAGCTGGTCACGGTTTTGTGTCATGATCGTATATTTTAAAAATGGAAACAGTTTTTCCTGATCGTATAGCTGCTGGTAATAAGACATATCGAAGAGATAGTCTTTGACATTCTGATTGTTTTTTAAGGCGATTCGCAAAGCGGTTGCTGATGAGATTTTCTGTAAAGATGTCTCGTGATAATCGTTGCTTCTGTGAATACAGTGTATTTCAATGGGGTAATCATGTTCCATGATTTCTTTGACATAGCCTAGACCTAACAGATCATTAGGTGTGGTAATGCTTTTATTGAGAATCTTTGATAAAGCCTGATTGCAGGCATCGGGGTAGCGGTATCCTTGATTCATGGCTTTTCTGACTTCGTCATTGTAACGTTCAGGGCTATTCTTGATGGCACAGGCAATGTCTTTGAACCGTTCAATATCGCCGCTTTCACTGCCAAAAACGATATCTGTGACTCCAATGGCATTCAATAGATGAATGGCTCCATGACAAAAATAGTCTGCACTTTGCACCGCATAGACAAGTGGCAGTTCAATCACGATATCGATCCCGTGGTGTACCGCGATTTCACTGCGTTTGCATTTATCAATGATGGCTACTTCGCCACGCTGAACAAAATTTCCTGACATGACCGCTATGGTCAGATCAGGCTTAACAAGAGCTTTGGCTTGTTCTAAATGATAAAGATGTCCAGTATGGAAAGGGTTGTATTCAACAATGACTCCTAATATTTTCATGATTTGTACCTTAAGTTCCTTACATTCTTGATAACTTTAAAAATAGTAGAAATAATCAAAATGGCAGTGGCTAAAGCCAAAGCAATACCGACAGTTTCTAACAGACTGTTCATAAACATTGTTTTATTATTGGAAACCAGATAGAGCATGGTCTGATAGATGCCTTTTCCTGGAACAAGTGGAAAACAGCCAACAACAATAAAAATCGTTGCCGGAGCTTTTAAAAATCTTGCCATGATTTCACTGTATAAAGCAATCAGCATCATCGCAAACAGATTTGCCAGAATAACCGTAAAATAGTTCTGTAGAAATAGATAGGCGATCCAGCCAATTGTTCCACCCAGTGAACCAATCAGTGCAAAACGAAAATTTTTATGAATTCTAAAAACAAAAGAAAAACCGATACAGCCAAAAAAGGCAGCTATACATTGAATGAGATGTTCCATTATATTCCTCCCATCAAGACGCGGACCAGACCGACACCTACAGCAATCGCTGTTGCGATAAAGAAAGCTTCTGATAGACGTGCCTGTCCCGATAAATAATTACCATCAATAATATCTCTTAAACTGTTGGTCATGGCCATTCCTGGAACCAGGATCATCAGACAGCCAATGACAACAGTATCCATGTTAACAATGAGATGAAAACGAAAAAGAAGATCGGCCAGAAAAGTGATTAGCATGCTGGAAAGCATGGTTCGAATCAGAGCGTTGACCTTCAAAATTTCATGAAGCCAGATAAAAAAATAAATGATAAAGCCAATAAATGCAGCACCGATCATTTCATATAAACCACCACCAAAAAATATAGCAAAAGCACCGGAACCTAAACCGTAGCCTAAAAAAACAAGATACATGTTAGGTTCCTGTTTTTTGATTTTTTGGATTTCTTTTTCTATATAAGTATGATCAGGTTTTTCAAAACAGATATACCTGACCAGATTGTTCAGTTCATATATGGCATCGAGATTGTTGCGGTTTTGTGTTGTTCTTTTTGTGATTGAAGATGTCGTACCATCCTGAAATGTGACACTTAAGGTAAAGTATGAAGGTAACGCAAAAACACCAATATCTTCAAAATGATAGCTTTCGCACATTCTTTCCAGGCTTTCTTCAACACGATATATTTCAGCACCATGTTTTAATAACAGGCGGCCAATTTCACTTATATTTTTCAATAATAAATCATTTTCTATCATCGTATAATCACCAATACAAAGTATATCATTTTCTTTAGTAAAGAAAAGAGAAAAATGCCTGATTATAAACAAGTTTTTTTGTGTAAAAAGCCATTGCATAAAAGTGGAAATTATGTATAATACTTTACTAAAGTAGGTGATTGTATGGAAAGACTGCAAAAATATATCGCAGCAAGCGGATATACTTCAAGAAGGAAAGCTGAGGACCTTATTAAGCAGGGAAGAGTGATGGTTAATGGGGTCATCGTCAAAGAACTGGGAACGAAGGTTAAATCAGGAGACGTCGTTCTGGTTGATGGTAAAGCGATCGTTGGTGAAAATAAAGTCTATTATCTGTTTTATAAACCACAGGGATGTGTCTGTACTTTAAGTGATGAATTTGACAGAAAGACGGTTATTGATTATTTTGATAAGGTTGATGAAAGAATTTATCCGGTAGGTAGACTGGATTATGATACAACTGGAGCACTAATCATGTCTAATGATGGTGAATTTGCGAATATGATCATGCATCCAAGAAGTCATCTGGAAAAAATTTATGAAGTGACGATCAAAGGTCTGATCAATGGTGAAGAACTGCACCAACTGGAAACAGGTGTTTATCTTGAAGGACAGAAAACCTTGCCTTGTAAAATCAGAGTGACTCATAAAGATATGAAACATAAGTCAACGGTGCTTTTGATCAAGCTGTATGAAGGGAAAAACCGTCAGGTTAAAAAAATGTTTGAAAGTGTCGGCTATCCAGTAAAAAGGCTGCATCGTGTATCGATTGGTTGTGTTAATCTGAAAGGATTAAAACCGGGCGAATATCGTCGTCTGAAACCTCAGGAAATTAAAGATCTGAAAAAACTTGTGAATAATAAAGATTAAACCATGCTTTGACATTTTTCTTGCTTTGAAAAGCCTATACTGAAAACAGGTGATGAAAATGAGAGTACAGATTGTAAAGCGTGATAAGATTGTATCCTGTGGTATTTGTGGGGCAACTGATCCCTGGACCAGGATATTGGATATTAATGGTATCATTGGCTTATATTGTCTCAAATGTGATACTTTGACATTAAATGAACCCATCAAGACAAAATATGTTTATCATGCTTTTAAAGAGGAATGTCAGAAAATTAAAGAAAAGTCATTGATGAAAGCGAATAATCAGTTGACAACAATGAATAAATGATTAGAATAATTTATATATAGAAAAGCGATGATTTAGGATATGTTTTCTATAGAATCTGATACAGAGAAAAGGTGGCTGGTGAAAACCTTGACGATCTATATTAAGTACTCCCTAATAGCTGCACTTGAAAAAGACTGTCGTTAACTGCGTTAAAGTTTTGAGGCTATATGCGAATTAAGGTGGTACCACGAAACTCTCGTCCTTTGGATGGGAGTTTTTTTTCAAAACAAAAGATATAAGGAGAAAAACAATGATTGATTTTAAAGAAAATGAAGAACTAAGTACATTGAATCACTCTTGTGCTCATGTGATGGCACAGGCAATCAGACATTTATATCCTCATGCGAAATTCTGGGTTGGACCAGTTGTTGCAGAAGGATTTTATTATGATGTTGATCTGGGTGATGATGTAATCAATGATGAAGATATTGCGAAAATTGAAAAGGAAATGAAAAAGATCTGCAAAGATGGTAAACGAATTGTCAGACATGAAATTTCTAAAGCAGAAGCTTTAGAAATGTTTAAAGATGATGAATATAAACTGGATCTGATTTCTCATCTTGATGATGGGAATATCTCATGTTATACCCAGGGTGATTTTACAGATTTGTGCCGAGGACCACATGTTGACACTGTCAAGAAATGCAAGAATTTCAAACTGATCAAACATTCTGGAGCATACTGGAAAGGTGATAAAAACAATAAGGTCTTACAGCGTATTTATGGGGTATGTTTCCCAACGGCTGAAGAGCTGGAAGAACATTTAAGACTGCTGGAAGAGGCCAAAGAAAGAGATCATCGTAAGATTGGTCGTGAAATGGAACTGTTCATGGTTGATGATTTGATTGGACGAGGATTGCCAATGTATTTGCCTAAAGGTTATGCAATCTGGCAGAAACTGGAAAACTATATCAAACGAAAAGAAAGAAAACTGGGTTATCTTCACGTTTTGACACCAGCGGTTGGAACAGTAAACTTATATAAGACATCAGGACACTGGGATCATTATAAAGATAATATGTTCCCAGCCATGGAAATGGAAGGAGAATCTTTCGTTTTACGTCCAATGAACTGTCCTCATCATATGATGATTTATGCAAATAAGCTGCATTCTTATAAGAATCTGCCTGTTCGTATCGGAGAAATTGCTCATGATTTTAGATTTGAAGCCAGTGGTGCAGTGAAAGGAATCGAAAGAGGCAGACATTTCTGTCAGAATGACGCGCATTTATTTGTAACTCCAGAACAGATCAAATCGGAATTTGCGGCTGTTGTTGATCTGATCCTTGATGTTTATAAAGATTTTGGAATTACTGATTACCGTTGTGTTTTATCACTTCGTGATCCAGATGATAAGGAAAAATATCATGATGATGATGAAATGTGGAATAAAGCAGAAAATGAATTAAGAGAAGTTATGAATGAACTGGGAATCGAGTATACTGAAGAAATTGGAGAAGCTGCTTTCTACGGTCCAAAGTTGGATGTCAATGTTAAACCAGCTATTGGTAATGAATATACTTTGTCAACCTGTCAGCTTGATTTTTGTCTGCCTGCTAAATTTAATTTAACTTATGTTGATAAGGATGGAAGTAAGAAAACGCCAGTTGTTCTTCACAGAGCAATCCTTGGTTCATTAGACAGATTTATGGCTTATATTCTGGAAGAAACAAAAGGAAATCTGCCATTATGGCTGGCTCCTGTTCAGGTTAAGATCCTGCCTGTCAATAATGAATATCATTTAGAATATGCACAGGAAGTCTATGATATTTTGACTGATCAGGATTTCCTGGTAGAAATGGACAGTCGTGATGAAAAACTGGGATATCGTATTCGTGAAGCACAGATGCAAAAAGCCAATTATATTCTGGTTTTAGGAAACAATGAACGTGAACAGAAAACTGTCACATATCGTAAACACGGTGAACAGAAAGCAACAACGGTTTCAATGCAGGAATTCATTGATATGCTGAAAACAGAAATTAAAGAAAAAAGATAAGAAATGGGAAACTGCCAATACGTAATGTTGGCAGTTTTATTTTGTGTTCTGCCATGACTGCAGGGTTTTAAGAATATAGTGATAGACCAGTTCTTTCTTTGTTTCATTAAGCAGCTCATGGCGCATATCTTTGAACAGATGAAAACTGATTTTTTGGTAACCGGCTTTTTTGAATTGCTGGATAGTATCAGCGATATTTTTTTTGCTCATTAAAAAGGGATCGCTGGTTCCGGCAAGAAACAGGATAAAAAGGTCTTGGTGACAGGCATTTATCTGTTTTTGATGTGCTTTGATCATTAATCGAATAATGGTCTGTAAACCATTGATCGTATAGCTGAAATGACAGAAAGGATCCTGATTGAATGTTGTGACAGTTTGTGTATCACTGGAAATCCAGCTGTATTCTGTTTGAGTGTTGTATTTTCGATTAAGCAGACGATCAGCAATAAAAAAAAGTTTATGTGGACGATAATGATCATTTCTTATTTTTGTCAGAATTGAAGTTAGCAGCAAAATGGGGTAACAAAGGCTGTGATAACGGGGATATCCCATGAAAATTACACCGTCGACATCCTGATCGTATTTCTGCAGATAACATTTGACTATTAGTGAGCCCATGGAATGTCCACATAAATATATGGGCAGATCAGGATAGCGTTTTTTCATAAATACCGTCAGCTGATGAAGATCTTCGACAAGAGCAGTTTCAGCATAGTCATATAAATATCCCAAATCATCTTTTTGACGGATGCTTTGACCATGTCCACGATGATCGTGGATACAGCAGGCATAGCCATGCTTGTTCAAAAAAGAAATAAAATCGCGGTATCTTTCTTTATGTTCGCACATACCATGAGAAAACTGAATGATGGCATGAGGATGGCATGGGGCACTAATCAGTATATCAATAGGTAACTGATCAAACTGTGAATGGATAATACAATGCTCGATCATGTGATCATCACCTCGATTCTATTATAAAAGATAATATGAAATTTGACAAAATCAGGAATAACATTCTATTTAATAAGATTTCTATGTTAGAATAAGAGAAAGATGTGAAAGAGAAGAGGTTTTGTTATGAAAAAATATTTAGCTTTTGATGTGGGTGGAACAGCAGTCAAGTATGCTGTTGTTGATGAAGATGGACAGATTGAAAATCGTCAGAAATTTGCGATTCCTGAAAATATAGAAGGAATGTATCAAGAAATTGTTAAGGTTTATGAACAGAATAAGGATGTAGAAGGGATTGCCTTATCAATGCCAGGAGCAGTAGACAGTGATGATGGGATTATTTATGGATCGAGTGCTATCGACTATATTCATGGTCCAAATATCAAAAAAGATCTTGAAAAAATGACGGGCAAGTCAGTTGAACTGGAAAATGATGCCAATTGTGCAGCTTTGGCGGAAGTATGGAAAGGAGCTGCCAAAAATGAACAGGACTGCTGCTTTATTGTCAGTGGAACTGGAATTGGTGGGGCTGTGATTAAGGACAGACATGTTCATCATGGCAATGCAATGCATGGTGGTGAATTTGGATATATGATCATGCGTTATTCACCTCATGAGCAGAAGTATTATACCTGGTCTGATGATGGTTCAACGGTTGCGGTGACCAAAAGAATTGCCAAGGAGCTGGGCGTTGATTATCATACGATCGATGGAAAAGAGGTTTTTGATCATGCTGATCAGAATCCGGTTTATCAAAAATATGTGGATAAGTTTTATCAAACCCTGGCAATGGGCATCTATAATCTTCAGTATGCCTATGATCCTAGCATGATCATTATTGGTGGTGCGATTTCTGCCAGAAAAGAGCTGCTGGATAAGGTCAATGAACAGCTGGATGCGATTTTTGTGCAGCTGACGCATGCCAAAGTCAGACCAAATATCAAAGTCTGTGAATTTGGTAATGATGCTAATATGATTGGGGCAGTTTATCATTTTATGCAAATACATTCCTAGTTCATCTCATGGACATATAAGCTTAATATGATTTGGACATGAGGAGGAAGACATATGAAAAAAGAAACACCGCATATTAATACCAAATTAAGGA
This sequence comes from uncultured Bacillota bacterium, assembly GCA_949290865.1. Lineage (GTDB taxonomy): Bacteria > Bacillota_I > Bacilli_A > Erysipelotrichales > Coprobacillaceae > Faecalibacillus. The sequence continues at coordinate 14,547 of CASETM010000102.1, read as the reverse complement.
GTCATACCATCATAGTTCCTGAGGTTTTTAGAAGAGCATCAGGGATTATTATCAATGGCAAAAGAATTAAATCATTGGTTTTTTCTACTGATGTGGCAGTTATTGCTAACTGTAATGCTGATGCTGTCATAGCAGTTTATCCTTTTACACCGACCATTCAGATCACGCAGTCGATCATTTCGGTAGCGCAAAGACCAGTTTTTGTTGGTGTAGGTGGCGGAACGACCGCAGGAGCGCGGGTAGAGTCAATTGCGCTAGATGCGGAACTTCATGGGGCTACAGCAGTTGTTCTGAATGCACCAACTCAATCAGCGTTTATAAAGAATCTGGCTGAAGAAATTGATATTCCAGTCGTTTTGACGATTGTTTCGCTGGATGAAGATCTGGAAGAACGTATGTTAAAAACAAACGCCGATATCGTTAATGTATCAGGTGGTAAAAATACTGTCGAAATTGTAAAGAAATTACGTGAAATTGATAAAGATTTTCCTATTATTGCAACCGGTGGACCAACTGAAGAAACTGTCAGAGAAGTCATTGAAGCCGGTGCCAATGCGGTTACTTATACACCGCCCAGCAATGGCGATATTTTTAAAGGAATGATGGAAGAATATCGTCAGCGCTGTAAAAAAACTAGGGAGTGATATAATGAAATATGCAGTTGTTACGGGAGCAAGTTCAGGAATAGGAGAAGAATTCTGTCGCCGTTTAGATCAGGATGGTTATCAGCTTTTACTTGTAGCGCGGAGAAAGGATAGACTTCAACAGTTAAAAAAGCAGTTGCATGATGCAGAAATCTATGTTACGGATCTATCACAGTCAGAAAACTGTCATCAGCTTTTTGAAATCATTAAAGACAAAAAAATTGATATTTTTGTCAATAATGCCGGTTTTGGTGACTGTGGACTGTTTTGTGAAACTGATCTTAATAAAGAAAAACAGATGATTGATTTGAATATCAAGGCTTTACATATTCTGATGAAACTGGTTTTAAAGAAAATGGTTGTCGATGATCATGGAATGCTGTTAAATGTAGCTTCCAGTGCCGGACTGTTGCCTGCTGGACCTTATATGGCCAGCTATTATGCGACAAAATCGTATGTAACCAGTTTGACGATGGCGGTCGCCAGAGAATTAAAAGAACAGCATAGTCATGTTTATGTGGGCTGTCTATGTCCAGGACCGGTTCATACCGAGTTTAATCAGGTGGCCAATGTTGAATTTGCGTTAAAAGGAATTTCACCTCAGTATTGTGTTGATCAGGCTTTAAAGAAGATGAAAAAGAGAAAAGTTGTGATCATTCCGGGAAAGACGATCAAAACAGCGGTCTGGTTCGCAAAGATCCTGCCAGTACGATGGGTGATTGCTGCTGTTTCTCGTCAGCAGAAAAAGAAAATATATGAATAGTTTTTCAGTGTATCTTGGTGATAATTGATAAGATGCACTTTTTTATAGAAAAGCAGCTGATTTCGTTTGAACTACAAACTGTTTATAGTCACATAAACGCGAATTTTGTGTTATACTAACGATATGTATAGATAAATAATAAAATGTGGCATAAATATAATAGAGAAAAATGACTTAACTGGTCAAAAGATATAGCTGTAATGATTATTTATGTTGATAGATTAAAACTAGGGAGTGTTTAAAATGAAACAGTATTTAGATATGTGTCAATATATTCTGGATCATGGTCAGGATCGAGATGACAGAACCGGAACGGGAACACGCAGTGTGTTTGGATATCAGACCAGATACAATTTGCTTGATGGTTTTCCATTACTGACAACAAAAAAGATGTTTATCAGACCGATTGCTGAAGAACTGTTGTGGTTCATCAAAGGTGATACCAATATCAAGTATCTGGTAGATCGTAATGTGAAGATCTGGAATGAATGGCCTTATGAAGCTTTTAAGAAATCTGCAGATTTTCATGGAGAAACAATTGATGAATTTGTTGCTAAGATCAAAGCTTTACCAGCTGATGATCCTTTTGTTGTTAAATATGGGGAATTAGGACCTGTTTATGGAAAACAGTGGCGTAATTTTAATAATCAGGGTATTGATCAGGTTGCCAAACTGGTTGATTCTTTGCAAAACAACCCTTTTTCCAGAAGACATATTATCTGTGCCTGGAATCCCGCAGAAGTTGATGAAATGGCTTTGCCACCTTGTCATTCTTTCTTGCAGTTTTATGTCAGCGCTGATAAAAAATATTTAAGTTGCCAGTTGTATCAAAGAAGTGCAGATACTTTTTTAGGTGTGCCTTTCAATATTGCTTCTTATGCCTTGTTTACAGCAATGCTGGCACAGGTATGTGGTTATACAGCAAAAGAATTTATTCATACAATTGGTGATGCGCATATTTATAAAGATCATTTTGATGTAGTTAAAGAACAGATCTCACGTGAGCCTTTACCAAAGTGTCAGTTGAAACTGAATCCAGAAGTTCACTCAATTTTTGATTTTACGATTGATGACATCAAGATTGAAAACTATCAGTCATATGGAAAACTTGTAGGGAAGGTGAGCGTGTAATGATTAGTATTATAGTAGCGACAGATGATGATCTGCTGATTGGGAAGCAGGATTCTGCCAATGGAATGCCCTGGAATGTTCCAGAAGATCTGAAACATTTTAAAGAAACAACATTGGGAAAAACGATCCTGATGGGCTTGACGACGTATCAGGCCATCGGCAGACCGCTGCCAAATCGAAAAACGATCGTTGTTTCCTTTGATGAATTTAAAGATGACAGGGTCGAAGTAAGATACAATCTGGAAGAAGTTATTCAGGAATACAGAGAAAAAGGTGAAGATCTTTATATCTCTGGCGGTGCTTCAATTTACCGACAGTCTTTACCATATGTTGATCAGCTGTTGATTTCAAGAATCCCAGGAACACATACAGGAGAAACTTATTTTCCTGATTTCAGTGAATATGGCTTTGTTCTGGCTGAAGAAAAACCATATGAAACATTTACACTACAGATTTATAAAAGAGGGTAGAATATGAAACGTATCGGATTAGTTGTTCTAAGGGTTTTGTTTAAATTGCCATACTGGTGGTTTTATAAATTGAAAACATATGGAAATAGAGAAAAATATCCAACGATTGATGAAGGTTATCAGTTTGTTCACCGGGTAGCTAAAATTATTGTCAAAAAAGCCAGAGTTAATCTGGAATGTCAAGGTTTAGAGAATCTACCTGAAGAAAATGGTTATCTGCTGGCACCAAATCATCAGGGACTGTTTGATATCATCGCGTTATTTGCGACGCATGATCGAACAATGAAATTTGTCTTAAAGAAAGAGCTATGTTCAATTATTCTGGTGAAAGATGTTGTCAAGGTGCTGGATTTTTATCCTTTGGAAAGACAAAGCATTCGTGATGGTGCGAAAATGGTCAAACAGGTTTCTGAGGAAATCAATCAGGGACAGAATTACTGTATCTTTCCTGAAGGAACACGTTCAAAAAAAGGGAATCATCTGAATTCTTTTAAGGGTGGAACTTTTAAGATCGTTGCCAAAACAGGATGTCCAGTTGTTCCCGTTGCGATGATTGACTGTTATAAGGTTTTTGATAATAATACGATCAAAAAAGAAACGGTCAAGATCTGTTATTTGAAACCAATCTATTATGATGAATATAAAAAATTAAAAACAAATGAACTGGCTGAACTGGTTCATGATCGAATTGAACAGTATATGATCGAACAGGGAGCAGTCTGATGTTTGCGTATGTCAATGGCATCAGAATCTTCTACGAAAAGACTGGTAAAGGGAAACCGATGATCCTGGTTCATGGCAATGAAGAAGATCATCGTATTTTTGATGATGCCAGTGAACTGTTAAAAAAGAATTATACTTTGTATCTTGTTGATTCTAGAGGCCATGGTCAAAGTGATCGGGTCAAAGAGTATTTTTATCAGGATATGTGTAATGATATGATTGAACTGATCGAACAGCTGCAGCTTCATGATATTACATTTGTTGGCAGCAGTGATGGTGCCATTATTGGTATGCTGTTGGCCAGTCAGCATCCTGAGATCATTACCAATCTGGTTCTGGCAGGACCTAATACCAGACCGGATGGAGTCATTCCTGAAGTTTATCAGGAAATGAAAGACATTTACAGAAAAACAAAGAATCCTCTGGTCAAAATGATGCTGGAACAGCCTCATATTACCAATAAGGAACTGAAACAGATAAAAGCAAGAACCCTGGTTCTTGCTGGCAGTGATGATCTTATATCTTTGGATCATATTAAAAAAATAACAAACCATATCCCTCATTGTCAGCTGATGATACTTGAGGGAGAAGATCATAGCAGTTATATTATTCATAGTGAAAAAATAGCGAAGATTATTTTAAAGGAATTGAAATAATCTTTTTTTCTTGAGCTGTTTTTAAATAACGCTGACGATGCTGGTTGAAAATGACGTCAGGTTCGTGAAGATAGCTTTCAATGACATCACACAGTTTTAGCAGTTCGCTATAAGGATCATCGGTTCTGTCCTTGGCAGAATGATTGAAAACAGCGGTCGTTATTATAGCAATTTCTTCCTCAGTAAATAAATCTGTTGTCGTGAGAATGTCTCTGGCCAGCTGGCTTGAGACAAAGGCATGAGAAAGACGACTGTTTTTGACATATGCTGATAAATCATGCATGATGCCCATGATGGCACATAACTCTGGATCCAAATCAAACTGACAGCTTAACTGCAGACAAAGTGTGGAAACACCAAAAAGATGGCGGTAAGCTTCGCGTTTTCGTTGTCCAAAGCAGTTTTTCTCCAGTTGTGTATAAACAATGCTTTCAATTTCATTATATCTGTTCATCGTCTTAATCCTTTAGGATAAAGGTTTTTGACCTGCTGATTGCTTTCTTTATAAAAAGATAGAGGATAGCCATCAACAAAGATCACGCCATAGCCTTTTTCCTGATGTCCTTTCAAAGTTAATCCTTTTAAATAGTCCTTGATTTCCTGACTGTCTTTAGAAAAATCATAATATCTTTTGACATCATCTTTTTCTAATGTTAATGCCAGTGCCAGGCCGGGTTCAAAGCGACCTTTTTTACATTCTCCCAGATACAGTCCATTTTTAACGATCTTTATTTTCTCCATAACAGGGAAATGATCGGTAATGGCATATATATGGTTATTTGACTGATAGAGATAATCGGGTACAGGAATATTCAGATTCTGACTGTAGAATGCTCTGACAAGTCGTTCCTGTTCTTTCGTAATATTCGGTTTTAATATTTTTTCTTTGGCAGAAGATGTTTCTTCTGTTTTTTTCAGTAAAGCGATAAACTGTCCTTCTCCTTTATTGATATGAGGGTACATGCGAATGGTACCTTTGATCAGACCATCGGACATTCCCTCTTTTTTTTCGATTGGGATCAGTTCCATTTTGAGTTCATTGATCATATAGTCAACCTGCTGTTCATTTTCTTCTGATGAATAGGTGCAGGTTGAATAAATCAGAAAACCATCTTTTTTAAGCATGGTATATGCTTTGTCAATGAGTTTTCTTTGAATATAGGCACATTCTTTGACTTTCTGTATTGACCAGGTCCTGATGGCTTCTGGATCTTTTCTGAACATGCCTTCTCCTGAACATGGGGCATCAAGAATGATCTTGTCAAAGAAACTTTGAAAATGAAATTTTAAAGGATCGCAGTTTGTAACAATCGTATTTTTAAGACCAAATCTTTCGACATTACCAGCCAGAATGCCTGCTCTTAAACTGGAAATATCATTAGCGATCATCAGGCCTTCGGTAGAAAGCATACTGGCGGCATAACATGTCTTTCCGCCAGGAGCACCACACATATCAAGAATGTAGTCATTTTTTTTGATATCAAGACATGATGCAACGCTCATGGCACTGGGTTCCTGGATATAGTAAAGTCCACAATGAAAATAGGGACTTTTTCCCAATGCATAGTTTTGATGATCATAGTAGTAACCATAAGGAATATAAGGATGTTTTGTAATATATCTTTCATCAAGATGAGAGATAACATCTTTTTTCTGAGGATTAAGATAAAAACCTTTCCTTTCATCCTGCTGTAATGATGTCATAAAATCATCAAAGTCTTCCTTGAGCAGATTTTTCATTCTTTCAGTAAATAATTTATCCATGATTTTTCCCCTCAATAAAATAAGTTGCTTCCATATCAGCAACACTCAAGGCAAAAGCCAGTGGAAACATCTCAAAAGCTTTGCCAACATTTCTCTGGTCTTCATTTCCAGAAAAGCCCATGTGGTAACGGATCGCAAAGGCTTCTTCTCGTGATAAACGCATATAGCCACTGATCATATAAACACTTTTTTCACCATGACCATACGGCAGCTGATCATCAAATTCATAAGTTGGGACCTGTATCCATTGACCATCTTTTTTGACATTGCGCGTACCTTTATGATAGCAGTTAATTTTACATAAATCGTGCAGTAAAGCGACGATTGCGATACTTTCTTCGCTGTAGCTGATCTGATAAAGTTCTTGAGTTCTTTGCAGATAGCTTTTCAGACAGTCGTAAACATTGAGACTGTGTTCGACCAGACCACCATCATAGTTGCCATGGAAACGGCTGCTGGCTGGTGCTGTAAAAAAATCAGAATGGACACTTAACAGAAAGTCCAATAGTTTTTCACTGCCTTTTCTTTTGATATTTGTTTGATAAATTTCTATAAATCTTTCTTTGTTTGTCATATGAGTATGTCCTTTTTTTTCTTTATTTTACCTAATTCAGTGTATTTCTTCAATAAAAGTATTTTTAATAAAAAAGTATAAATAAAAAAAAACCGGACACACTTAAGATGAAGATGAAAACATCTTATGATATAGAAAAGAGGAAGAACATGAAAAAAATATTACAGACATTCTTTTTGTTATCTTTATGTATTGTCGCTTTAACAGGATGCAGTCAGCTTAAAGATGATGTTGAAGAGACTGCCGATGAATTTACTGGTGAAGTTAAAATCATGTGGGATGATGTGAAAGATGAATTTGATCAGATAGACGATAATGTTGAAAATAATGAAGATTATATGACTAATCTCACCAAAGAAGACATTGTTTCGCTGACAACAACGATCAAAGATGGTTATGCGAAAATAAAAGATGGTGTGACTGAAGACAATCATGAAGAGGCAAAGAAAGTTTATGAAGCAGCATCCAAACTGGAATATATTAAAAATAATGCCAGTGAACAATGGGATGACGATGAAGAAGATATTCTGGAACTGGGTGAAAAAACCAAAGAACTGCTTAAACATTATTATGGACAGAAAGATGGCAGTTTCACTGAAGCAAAAGAGGATATGGAAGAACATTTAAATAAGCTTGACAGTTTCAGTGATGAACAATGGGAAAATCTGAGAAATAAAATATGAAACATATTTTAGACAGCTGTTCTGTAAAGGACAGACAATCAAGGTGAAAATGGGTAAGAGATAAAAAGCTCTTGCCTTTTTTGTTTAAAGTAAAAGATATGCAGTAATCGCAAATAAAGATGTTTTCTGCATGAAGTTTTGCTGGATCAGTGATAGTTGATTTTTCTTTCAGCTGGTAAATGAGAAAGGGTGATGACCAGCTGATTTGAAGAGAAGCGTCCTAAGATGATTCTTTAGATTCAGGGAAAGATATATGGAAAATGTTCATTCTTTCTGTAACACCTGTTTCACTTTCAGTGCTTGAAAGCTTCTATGATACAAAGATCATGTGGCTGAGTGTCCAGATAAATTGTCAGGAATTCAATTCTTGTTCATGGTCAAAGCTGATTATGATCAACAGATCTATTCTGGCTGGACTCGCTGGTGATATTGCCAAAATCCAGCCTTGTGTATTGCCATGTCTGATGTTTTGAAATATGGCTCAAAAAACCAGATTTTCTGAACTGTGGTCCGGTATGAATGCGTAATCAAGGGAGGGGCTTAGCATGGCTGATCTTTCAGTAAGTCTGATTACAGGAATAGCTGCTTAGTGAACTGTGATTTCAAAGGTGGCCGTTGTTGATCTGCTGATGGGGAATAAAGCAGATAAGTACAGGAAAAAAGCTTTTGAAGGTAACAGTCAATGGGTAATAAGCAGTAGATGTTCAGTACTGTTTTTTTGCTGAAAACGGTACTTTTTTTTATGATTAAGAGAAATGTCACATATGTGAACCTAAGATGGCACTCTTGTGTACTGCAAAAAAGCATGACTTTTAAGTATGATAAAAATATAATACAGCAATCCGTAAGCGTATCAGCAATCACTACAGTTGTTTTATATTGCTGTCTGATCAGGAAACAAAGGTATGGCTTATGAATGATTGCAGAAACACCTGGAGGGAATGATGATACCACCATGGGGAGAACGAACAGGATTTGATTGAAATAATGGAGAAGGAGGCGAACAAATATGAAATCTGTCAGGCGTATTCTGCCTTACACCAGACAGTTGGTGCTTTTTGCACTTTATGATGTCTTAGATTCCCAAAACAGTGTTTATGAAAAAGAAAAGTCCGGACATATTGATGCTGATGTTGCAGTTTTTGGCAATAAAAATGGATTTGAAATAATTGTTTCAGAGGAACCGCCGGCAACAGTATTGACAGTGTCGATCATCACTCCACGGGAAGGACTTTCTGAACAGGGACAGCAGCGCGCCATGGATTATCTGGCAGACGCGGTAGAACAGCTGCTGGAAAATGAGCTGAAACTTTCGGCTCTTACAAAAATAAAAGGAGAGAAAACATTATGAAAAAAATTCAAACAAGGCTTATGCCATTGCTGGTCTGTTTGTCTATGATCATGGGATTTTCGCCTGTATCGGTTTTTGCAGTTACACCGGAAGTCACATTTGGTGATGCCTGGCGTAACACCCGGACCGAAGCACAGGTTGAATTTACCAGTCAGGCTACAGGCGAGTATTATTATGCCGTAACAGATCCATCGGTTACAATGGATCAGCCAGCTATCGATACTTCTGTTGCTGGTATACCTTGCACGGCCAATGAGAAGGTTACCGTCACTGTTGAAAATGTACCAACGACCAGTCCATGTATTTTCTGGCTGATTGTCAAGGGTGAAGACGGAACGACCAGTGATGTCAGTATAACAACGATTCCTGAATGGGACTGGTGGACTTTGGGAGATGACGGAATTTTACACATTGAAACTGATAAGGGTCTGACGAACTGGAAAAACTGGCTGAATGCACAGGATCTCTTTGATCAGATGTGGTATCGTAGTTTTATCAGTGAAATATGTTTATGGAAAGATGTGACCAAGGTGGATGGTGGCAGCTTCCCAGCCAGTGAATATTCTAAAGTGACTGCCTATACCGTACAAGAAGGCAATACTGCATTTTCAGTGGATAATGGTATTTTGTACAATTATGGAAAATCTACATTAGTGGCTTATCCAGGAGGAAAAAAAGATACCGCTTATACTGCTCCAGATACGGTCCAATTCATTGATTATAAAGCGTTTTATGGCAATACGAATCTAAAAAATGTAAAGGCTGGTCAATTAGTTAATATTTTATCTTCGGCTTTTGCTGGAAGTGCAATTGAAACTTTTTCGGCTGAAGACCTAAAAAGAATCAGTGACAGGTCTTTTTATAGCTGTAAAAATCTTACGACAGTAACGATAACCGCTGATACAAGTTTTTACATTGATATGAATGCTTTTGAAAACTGTTCATCGCTGACGACTTTTCCTTTTGAAAAGATCGATGAAACCAGTCACAGTGTATTTAAAGGATGTACATCTTTGACAAAGATTCAGGTTCCTAAGAGAATCGAGAGTTCAATATTTGCCGGGTGTACCGGGCTGACAGAAATTACGATACCAGCTGATGTGACATATATTGGTGGCAGTGCATTTGATGGCTGCAATAATCTTGCCAGTGTGACTTTTGAAAGTGCTACACCACCAGAGATTGCTGGTACGGGAACCAGTGCTCCTTTCAAACCAGTTGCAGCTAATTTCCGTTTCCATGTACCTGAAGGCTCAGAAGAAGCCTATATTCAGGCATTGGGAGAAGATATGGCACCTTATATCTTGGATAGTGACATACTGTTTTATCCACTTTATGTTAATGGTGACAGATTCAGAAGCGATAAATTAGAAATTCCTTGTGGTAATGGATTGGCAGCTTTTGATCCAGATACGAATACTTTAACCCTGAAAAATGCGCAAATTACGCAATATGGTGGAAAATATGGTTATATGGGTGCAATTAACTCTGGCTTGACAGATCTGACAATCGTTGTGATTGGAGATAATACCATTGATACTGAAGGTGACAGTATCAATACTGCTATGGAATGTAACCTTTTGATCAAAGGTGATGGAACGCTTACGACCAATAAACAGTTTGATCTGGGACGTGAACCAAGTATAGCCTATGATGGAAGTCAAATAACAGGAGATCTGACAATTGATGGTACAACAGTTAACATTGGTGGATATCTCTGGGTTCACCATGATCTGACTGTAAAAAATGGTGCACAAGTCTATGTATCTGGTGGTATTACGACTAATAATCAAAGCACTTTTACTATTGATGATGCTGACAGTGCTGTTAATGCTAACAGCTTGTCTATGGGAAATAATCGTTCAGAATGTGAAAGTCAGTTTATTTTAAATGATGGTAAGCTGACATTGCGTGATGGCGTAGCATACCCTAATCCTTCAGATGGAGACAAGGAAAAATATTCTATTCATTTTGATCCAAAAGAAAATGGCAAAATCATACTGAATGGTGGTACTTTTATTACTGAATCTGCCTGCAAGGTAACAAATGCTTTAGATGAAAATATTACTATTGCCAGCACACTTGATATTAATCAGGGCAGCTGGGAAAATGGAAATCTGGAAATTGGTCAAAAGAAGCATGTTCATAATCTAGTGTTTGTTCCTGAAAATCCAGCAACCTGTACAACGGATGGAACAAAGGCATATTACACATGTTCTGAATGTGGAAAGTTCTTTGAAGATGAAAAAGGTTTGATCGAAATCAAGGATCTGGATTCATGGAAGATCATCCCAGCTGGACATAAGCCTGCTTCATCATGGGACAGTGATGATGAATATCACTGGAAAACGTGTACGGTTCCTGGCTGTGGAGAAATAATTGATGGTACCAAAGAACATCATACTTCTACAGGAGCAAATATTGCAACCTGTCAGCATAAAGCGATCTGTGATGTATGTCATAAAGAATATGGAGACTTGGCAGATCATGATCCATCTTCAAGCTGGTCTAGTGATGAAAATGGTCACTGGAATGCCTGTCAGACAGCTGGCTGCAGTGAAAAATGCAATTATGCAGCGCATACCCCTGATCATGAAGGTCACGCGACTGAAGAATATGCGATCAAATGTTCGGTATGCCATTATGTGATCGAACCACAGCTTGCTCATACCCATATGTTTGATCAGGAAATCGCAACCGATGCTTACAAGGCAACTGATGCGACCTGTCTGGCTAAAGCAACTTATTATAAATCTTGTGCCTGTGGTCAAAAAGGAACAGAAACATTTGAATATGGTGATCTGGGAGATCATAACTGGAAACCAGCGACATGTACTGCTCCTCAAACCTGTGCAGTCTGTGGAATGACTGAAGGAACTGCACTTGGTCATAACGAAGGAACCGAATGGAAAGCTGATGCTCAGTATCACTGGCATATATGCACGAATGCGAATTGCGGTATCGTCATGGAAGACAGCAAGACAGCTCACGAGTTCAAATGGGTCATTGATAAAGAAGCAACCGCAGGTGAGAAGGGTTCTAAACATGAAGAATGTACGATCTGTGGCTATAAGAAAGCAGCTGTTGAAATTCCTGCTATCGGCGTATCTGCAGAACCTGTAGAACCAGGTAAGACTGAAAATACTGGTACAGTGACGACACAAACTGGTGATACCAGCAATCTGGTTCTTTGGGTTGCAGTGATATTTGTATCGGGATGTTCATTGGGAACACTAGTTCTTCGTAAAAGATATAAAGCTGCAAAAAGTCAATAAAAATTAAATTAAACAAGGCGCTAAAGTAAAATTGTCGCCTTGTTTTTTTGATAAAAGGAAGTATTGATTTCTTTTAGCAGTGAAATGCTGCTCGGTTTGTTGAAATAAAATATTGATGAATGAAATGAAAATAAAAAAGCAGTACATAGTGATCAGTCTGCTTTAAGGAATATGATCATTTTTGCAAAAAAAAAGACATCATGTCTTTATTTATGGTGCCCGAAGCCGGACTCGAACCGGCACAGCTGTTACACCGGCAGATTTTGAGTCTGCTGCGTCTACCAATTTCGCCATTCGGGCTTACTGCCACCTTATTATAACAAGTCTTTTGTGAGAAAACAAGTAAAAAATATGATATAATAAATAAAATAAAAGGCATGAAGAGGTGAGCTGTATGAATAAAGATATCCTGGCAAAACAGCATTTACAGTATGTAAGGACATATTTGCGTTTCTATCTGGAACATATTGATGAACTGCTGGAGAAAATCACAAAAGCAAAGAAGGAATATGAACATAAGCAGGATGAAAAGCTTTATCTCAAGCTTGATGATCTTGTTCACGAAAAAAAGACGATGGAATATCTTTTTGAACATGAAATTTTTATAACCCGTACGTTATCTTCACAGGACAGTATCATTGATGAATGTGATGACCTGTACCGGCAGTATATGTCTAAAGGTGGCTATAAAGACATGAAAATTGAAAAAAAGTCATGGCACGCTCCAATAAAAAAAGCCAAGCCAGGCCAGCTTGTCAAAAAAACCCTTGCCAATTATGTGGTCGTTGATCTGGAAACAACCGGTCTTAACAGTGAAACTGACAAAATCATTGAAGTGGGAATCTTAAAAGTTCGTGATCATCAGATTGTTGAAACCTATCAGCAGTTAGTCAATCCGCAAAAGAAAATCAGTTCAACAATCACCAATTTAACGGGTATAACAAATGAAATGGTTGCAGGGCAGCCAACGATCAAAGAAATCCGTCAGAAAATTAAAAATATGATCGAGGATGAGCCGATTTTAGGACATCATGTTTTATTTGATATTCAGTTTTTGAAGAAAGCATGTGGACCTTTGAATAATGATTATTTAGATACTTTACATTATGCCAAAAAAGCTTTCTATGGCAGTGATAATTATCAGCTGTCAACACTTGTTAAGATATTTTCTTTAACGAATAATGAACATCGCGCTTTAGCTGACTGTATAGCAACTAAAGAACTGTATGACCTGATCGTTGAAAAGTTTCAGGGAATTGAAAATCTATATAAGGATGAAATCAATAACAGACAAAACAGACTGGATCTTTATATTTTAAAAAGAGCACATATTGAAGGTCAATTTCAAAACAGAAACTGTATCATTACTGGAAATCTAAAAAAGGTGAGCAGGAAAACAGCGAATGAGCTGATATTAAAAGCTGGTGGAACTGTACAGAAATCAGTCAATAAAAAAGTGAATGTTGTCATTGTTGGTGTTAATCCTTATGGACCACATGCGACAGCAAAACATTTGAAAGCTTTAGAAAGAATCGAACAGGGTCAGAAAATTGATATTATTGAAGAAAATGAATTTTATCGTCTTTTTGGTTTGTGATGAATTTTTTACATACAGGGGTTCTTTTCAGTGGAGATTGTTGTATAATAGTGATGTATATTAAGGGGAAATGCGTATGAATTTTCAAGAAGCGGTTGAAATATTAGTGAATTATGTAGAAGTGATGGATGAAGGAACTGATAAGATTCATTTTTGTGAAATCATCAATAAAGACTTTTTACTTGATCAAAAAGATGTTGCTTTTTTTAACAGAATGATCGAAGATGATACGATGCCTCTCAATATTCGTCTGGCAATACAGATGGTGATGAAAGAAAAGATTGACAGATAATTTTATTTTGTATACAATAGTTTTATAAATTTGATATAAATACTGTGAAAAGAAAGAGTAGGTATTTTTCTTTGGCGTAGAGATTTCCTGGCTGGTGAAAAGGAAAGTAAAGAAATTTATTGAATTCATCTTGGAGTAGAGTGTTGAAATGACAGTAGGCATCTCCGGTAACACCCGTTAAAGTGTAAGAGTATGTTAGTACTTGATAAGATTGATATAGCGATATATCAGTGAACTAAGGTGGTATCACGAAGCATAGCTTTCGTCCTTATGGATGGAAGCTTTTTTATTTATATCAATAATAAAAAAGAAAAGAGGAGAAAAATCATGATCATAGTTATGAAACCATCAGCTTCTGATAGTGATGTAAAAAAAGTATCAGATATGGTAGAAAATTTAGGTTTAAGAGTGAATGTTGTTAATGGAACGATTCAATCAGTTATTGGTATCATTGGTGATACGACAAAAGTGGATCCAACTTATATCGAAGTTGATCCAGCTGTTGAAAAAGTCATGTCGGTATCAGAACCATATAAACTGGCTAACCGCGCATTCCATCCGGAAGATTCAATCATCGATGTTGGAGGTGTCAAGATCGGAGGCGATCATCTGGCTGTGATCGCT
>CASETM010000101.1 GCA_949290865.1 uncultured Bacillota bacterium | reverse complement strand
TAGATGAGTAATATCATTGTTTAGTAACAAGGATAAAATATATTCAATATCTTCATCGAAAGAAATTACGTTTGTTTCATTTCCAGGCATTGGTTGAGGAAAATCTTTATTAAAGCGAATTAAATGAGCGTTTTTATACTGATATACTATTTTTTCAAAAGGATAACGAATAATACCAGGGGTATTAAACCCCACTCCCAATTCTAAAAAGACAACATTATGTTCAAGGGCATTTTTTAAAAACTGGTTATAATCATGATTTTGTTTATACCATGTTTTTGTAGTAACAAAATATTGATCTTTGTGAACATGAATATCCATTTTTCCATTACAAACTGGACAAACAGGAACAAGCGTAACTGGTATTTTACAATTTTTTGTTTGATGAACCATAGAATCAATGAGCTGATGATTATAGTATACTTTATCATGACAACCATTTTTACACTGCAAATATATATCCCAAATTATTCATGAAAGCAAATTTGTGATGAAAAACTTATAAATCATGTCTATTTTCTAGCTTAAAAAATGTTATCCACCGTAAAATTGTGAATAACCGTAGCTAAAAAAGTGTAGTTTTTCAACTACTTTCAATAAACTATGGATTTTATGTTTTAATTCTGCAGTTTTTGATAGTATTTTAAGAATTTCTTCTTATATCTATATGCACTGCTAAATGACAATATGATTCTTCTTGCATGTCGTATGACCTTTACTGCTATCTTTTGATACTTGTTTCTAAATGTATTCATTCGTATCTTCTGATCTTTGCCTTCTAATACAAGAATCCTAAATAGATGATAGAAGTTATAACACAGTGATGATATCATGAACTGGAAACAGTTCTTTTCAAAATCATGATGTCCTACATTATCTCCATTGAAATCATCTTTCAGTTCTTTTGTGAAGTTCTCTGAGTTTCCTCTCTCCTCATAGAAGTCACAGATGTCTTCGCATGATCTTTTCATGTCATTTGTTATGATGCAATAGATAACTGGGAACATTGTCAACTGTTTATCCTGTGCTGGAAATACCTTAAAAACATATCGGCATGGTGTGGATAGACTTTTAGGTGAGTATTCTATCTCTCCATAATAGGGTTCCTGATTTGTGTAATTCAAATAATCAATTCCATTGTCTTCCAGATGTTCAATGATCATATTTTGAATCTTTTCATAGCTTTTGGCTCTAATGTAGTATTGAATATCTTCATGATGCATATAATCCATGAATTCAGTATTGTAGAATGCACTGTCACCCCTCATGGAAACAGTCTTGCCTTTTCTATCAAGATGTGCCAGTACTTCCTTGAGTTCATTGATGAATCCATTAGATGAGTATGCTGCTCCTGTTCTAAAGTTGGAACTTAACAACAGTTTGGTATTATATTCATTAATCATCATTGGATGGTATCCATTGACACCATAATGGTAGATATATGCAGAAGCTTCCTGATGTCCATGAGTTTGTGTTTTTGTTGAATCGACGTCAAGAATGATATTCTCAACATGCCTATTGACATAGTCGCAACCTAATCTTTGAATATGTTCCTTAATGGTCATGTTGGTTTTCATGTTGATTCTATCAAAGAATCTTGATAAAGTAGGCTGTGAACAGGCATTGATGCATTGTGATAAAAGTGGATCATCAACAAGTGTCATTTGATCAGCCTGATTGAAGTAGCCTAAAAGGTTACGTAAAACAATTTGAGTGACAATGTCAGAATTGGAATACTTAGGCAATCTTCTTGTATCATTGAAAGGAATGTCATCTAATGAAGATAGCAGATTGTACTTTTTAAGAAATGAAAGAAGCAAGATGCTGCCACCATCACAGGAAATGTTGCCACCGTTAAAATTTATGTTGTCAAAATTGAAAATAGATTGTATCATATAAGTGCTCCTTGTATTGTAGTTTGGTCACTTACATTATACAGGAGCTTTTATTATATATAAAGAAAAACTATTCACCCAACGGGTGAATAGAAAAAGAATAAATAAAAGCAGAAAATGCCTATGAAATAAGGATATTTCATGATTATATTATAATCTCATGAATAATTAAGGT
>CASETM010000100.1 GCA_949290865.1 uncultured Bacillota bacterium | reverse complement strand
GAATATGGATTACAGTTAGCAGAAAAACAAAAAGTAAGACATATGTATGGAGTTAATGAAAAACAATTCCACAACACATTTAAACAGGCAGGTAAATTAGAAGGGATTCATGGTTATAACTTCTTAACTTTACTGGAAAGAAGATTAGACAATGTTGTTTACAGATTAGGTTTTGCTTCTACAAGAAGACAGGCTAGACAATTAGTTAATCATGGACATTTCTTAGTTAACGGAGTGAAAGCAGATATTCCATCATTTAGAGTTAGTGTTGGTGATGTTATTGAAGTTAGAGAAAAATCAAAAAATTTAGCTGTTATCAAAGAAGCATTAGAAAACAGAGTTGCTACTCCAGCATTCGTTGAAGTTGATACAACTAAATTAACTGGTAAATTAACACGTTTACCTGAAAGATCTGAATTAAATCAGGAAATTAACGAAGCTCTTATCGTAGAATACTATAACAGACTTGGTTAATAGAAAAACAGCTATTTATAGCTGTTTTTTTTAGGAAGGAGAATATCAATGGCACAGGAAAAAGTTATACTATTTAATCTTTTGAATCAGGAAAAAGGACAAATCATGAAAACGATTCTTGATCAGTTTGGCGTTGATGTCATCGGCATCGAAAATAAAGATCTTAATCAGACTGTTGGCTATCTTTTTGGTATCCATGGTTTTAAAAAGGCGGAAAGAGATTATAAAAAAACAAGAGAAGAAGAAATTCTGGTTTTCCATGGCTTTTCACAGGAACAGATGGAACTGGTACTGGATGTTTTTCAGGGAGCCAAAATTCCATTTATCCCCTATAAGGCCATGACGACATCACAGAATATTGAAATGCCATTTCATGATTTCCTGGACAAGGTGAAAGAGGAATATGAAAGTCGTATTCTTCATACTGGAAAATAATCATGAATAGAAAGTAATTAATCTATCATCTGGAAGAAATCGATCATTATCAGACAATTCAGGATCTATGTCGCTTATTAGATATAGAAATTATGGAAATCAGTGATCAGATGATCCATCTCAGGCTTCAGGATCTGCTAAATCATAAAATCAGTAAAAGAAAAAACCGCCCTTTGGCGATGCCGATGGTTGTTTTTTCGGGGTTTACTCCGGATCAGATCGATACGTTATTAAAAAACTTTAAAAATGGCAATGTCCCATTTATTCCGTTAAAGGCTACTGTTACTGGTTCAAATCTTAAATGGCCTTTTGAAAGGCTGTATGATGATCTTTTCAGAGAATATCAGCAAATTGTACAAAAGGCGGCGAAACGATAGAATATCGATTATAAATCTGGTATAATTAAAAAAATGGAGGTAATTATGGAAGAAAGTAGAATTTGTATCGCATTGGATTTTAAAACAAAAAATGATGTTGAAGAATTTTTAAAGAAGTTCGGTGATGAAAAACTATATGTCAAAGTAGGCATGGAACTGTTTTATGGTGAAGGTATCGAAATGGTTAAAATGATCAAAGCCATGGGACATAAAATATTCCTTGATCTGAAGCTTCATGATATTCCTAATACAGTAAAAAGTGCCATGAGACAGCTGGCAAAACTGGATGTCGATATTGTCAATGTCCATGCTTCAGGTGGTATTGAAATGATGAAAGCTGCTATTCAAGGGTTAGAAGAAGGAAAACAAGGTGGGAAAAGACCATTATGTATTGCTGTAACATGTTTAACTTCTTTAGATCAGGATGTCTTGGACAATCAGCTGCTGATTCATGAACCATTGAACGAAGTCGTTTTAAAATGGGCTGAAAATGCGAAAGAAGCTGGATTAGATGGTGTTGTCTGCTCACCATTAGAATCAAAACTTATTCATGATCATTTAGGAATGGACTTTTTAACAGTAACGCCAGGAATAAGACTGGCTACAGACAGTGTCAATGATCAAAAACGTGTTACTACTCCTGCCATGGCCAAGGAATTAACATCAAGCTATATCGTTGTTGGCAGAACTATTACAGCCAGTGCTGATCCTTTAGCAACATATAAACAGGTTTATCAGGATTTCCAAGGTGAATAATAGAGAAAAGAAGAACTGATCTTCATCAGTTCTTTTTAAATTCATGGATTTTTGAATACTTGATATTGATTATTTGATGAAAATAATATAATCTTATTAATGTAAAAAGTGAGGATTATGTGATGAAAGAAATGAAACCAATCAAAGAAGGAAAAGTAAGAGAAATATACGATAATGGTGACAGTTTAATCATGGTCGCAACTGATCGTATTAGCTGTTTTGATGTTATCTTAAAAAATGATGTAAAGAAAAAAGGAACAGTTTTGACACAAATGTCAAAATTCTGGTTTGATATGACCAGTGATATCTGCAAAAATCATATGATTACTGTTGATGTGAAAGAAATGCCTGAATTTTTTCAGCAGGAAAAATTTGATGGTAATGCGATGATGTGCAAAAAACTGACGATGCTGCCAATTGAATGTATCGTCAGAGGATATATTACTGGCAGTGGCTGGGCAAGCTACAAGGAAAATGGAACAGTATGCGGCATTCAGTTGCCTGAAGGACTGCTGGAATCTGATAAACTGCCAGAACCAATTTATACACCATCGACCAAAGCAGAAATTGGTGATCATGATGAAAACATTTCTTATGAAAAAAGTATTGAAGTTCTGGAAAAAGCCTTCCCAGGAAAAGGGGAAGAATATGCTCAGAAATTAAGAGACTACACAATCGCCTTATATAAAAAATGTGCAGATTATGCCTTATCGAAAGGGATCATTATTGCAGATACTAAATTTGAATTCGGTTTAAATGAAGACGGTGAAATCGTTTTAGGTGATGAAATGCTTACACCAGACAGTTCGCGTTTCTGGCCTGCTGAAGGTTATAAACCTGGACAGGGACAGCCATCTTTTGATAAACAGTTTGCCAGAGACTGGTTGAAAGCGAATGATCATGACTGGCAGCTGCCTCAGGATATTGTTGACAAAACAATCGAAAAATATCTTCAGGCTTACGAACTGCTGACGGGGAAAAAGCTGTAAAAAGAATAGATGAAATGAAAAGATTGCCTTTATCAAAAAGACAATCTTTTTTGATAACTTATATTCTTATTTAAGAATTAAGCTTCTATTTCTGGTTTGATGTGATTACGAACAGGTGTGAATATGTCCAGAAAACCTAATATGATATAAATATAGATTCCTAATGGGATAAAAAACAAGAATACACCTAAAATAATAAAATATCTCAAATTTTTAACTATGGCAAAATAGTTCAACAAAGCGTATCCCTGAACCATTAGACCAATCAGTCCAATAAACAGGCAGTACTGACCAAAAATATTTGCTGTTTTGACAAAACGGAGCAAAACAACGCCAATACCGATAAATGCCAATAAGATCAGTCCCACACTGTAAGGCATTTTTAACTGTGATATATGAAAGTTTTTCGGATAGTCAATTTTTAATTTTCTAAAGACCAGCTGGCAGAGCAAATGGATAACATAAGTTTCTAAGACTGATAAGATTGCTAGTACCAGTGGAATAAAGCTTAAAAAAAGCTGAAGTGATATATCAACATGAGTGAGTTGTGTCAGTTCATTGTATAAAAGGGTCATTTCGCCAATCAGATCAATTTCAAAAAGAGCACTTAATACCGTATAGATCATAACATTATTCAGCAGGCAAAGAACAAATGTTCCCAGTAAAAGCCAGGTTCCTGAGACCTTTCTTTGCAGTGCTTCACCGATAAAAATACCAATCAGACCATAGGCAAAAGTCTGAATGATAAAAGTAGGAATGCCGGTGAAAAAGACGACAATCAAACTGCATAAAAATACTAGAGCAGTATCTTTTAAACGATACTGATAGCCATACCAGGCAATATAGATCACTATAAAATAATAGATGAATAGATCAAAAAAACCACCTGTATATGTGTTTAGTATGGACAAAATACCACACAGCGCCGCAATGGCGGCACCTTGAACAATTTGTTTTGTATGTTTTGTATTCATAAAACAGCACCTCTTATTTCATATAGTAACACATATATATAAAGTTTGCATGAACAGCAGGAGAGATTCAAATGAGATTTCTAAATACATACATGGTGCTGAAGAAAAATAAAAATAATATGATAAAAATAATGAACAAAATGAAAGAAAATGGTATATTAGATATAGGTTAAAATTAATAAGAAATAGAGGTTTTAATATGGAAGATTATAAAAGAGAGTTTATCGAATTCATGGTTGAAAGTGAAGTATTGAAATTTGGAAATTTCACATTAAAAAGTGGTCGTCAATCACCTTTTTTCATGAATGCTGGTGGTTATGTAAATGGAACACAGTTAATGAAACTAGGTGAATATTATGCCAAAGCAATTCATGATAACTATGGTTTGGATTTTGATGTCTTATTTGGACCTGCCTATAAAGGAATTCCTTTGGCAGTAACAACAGCAATTGCTTTTTCTAAGCTATATGGAAAAGAAGTCAGATACTGCTCTGACCGTAAGGAGC
Organism: uncultured Bacillota bacterium; assembly: GCA_949290865.1. GTDB lineage: Bacteria > Bacillota_I > Bacilli_A > Erysipelotrichales > Coprobacillaceae > Faecalibacillus. The sequence continues at coordinate 91,005 of CASETM010000100.1, read as the reverse complement.
TGAAAGATCATGGTGCTGATAAAGGAGGCTTTTTAGGAGCTGAACTGAAAGATGGAGATCGTGTTATCATGATTGAAGATGTAACAACTTCTGGTAAGTCAATGGAAGAAACAGTACCAAAAGTTAAAGGGGCTGCTGATGTGACAATTAAAGGCCTGATCGTTTCCTTAGATCGTAATGAAAAAGGAAAACTCGGTGAAAAGACAGCGTTGAATGAAGTCAAAGATCTTTATGGTTTTGAAACAGCAGCAATTGTTTCGATGCCGGAAGTTATCGAATGTCTGTATAATAAAGAAATTAATGGAAAAGTGATCATTGATGATGAAATCAAAGCACGCATTGATGCTTATTATGATCAGTATGGTGTAAAATAAAACTTTTTCATTTTTACATCAGGAATCTTTCCTGATGTTTTCTTTTGTTGGAAAAATGTTTTAAAAGAAATACAATTCGTTTATACTAGACACAAAGAAAGGAAATGAAAATCATGAAAACAATAGCAATCATAGCAACAGGTGGAACAATTGCTGGAAGTGGAGAAAAGGGAAAAACAGCTGTCTATCATGCTGGTGAGATCGATATTGATTCAATTATTCAGACGATTCCAGAAATCAATGATGTTGCCGTCTTAAAAACTTATCAGCTCATGAATATTGACAGTAATGAAATGACCAAAGATCATTGGATCAGACTGAAAAAAGACATTGAAAACATTCTTCAGGATGTGACGATCGATGGGGCGGTGGTGACTCATGGTACTGATACTTTAGATGAAACAGCCTATTTTCTGACTTTGACCCTCAATGTCAGAAAACCTGTTATTATTACAGGAGCAATGCGTCCAGCTACAGCAACAAGTGCCGATGGACCTTTTAATCTGTATCAGGCAATTTGTCTGGCTATCAATGATGAATCGTATGATCAGGGGGTTCTGGCACTGTTTTCCAATACGATCTATTCAGGAAGAGATATTCAAAAAGTCAATAACTTTAAAATTGATGCATTTGATCAGAAATCATTAGGATGTTTAGGTTATATGCAGGATAATGAAGCTTATTATTATACAAAAACCAATAAAAAACATACGATTTACAGTATCTTCAATGGCAGGATCGATACTTTGCCTGATGTTGCAATTGTTTATTTCTATACAGGAGCATCATCAGATATTCTTTATTATCTGGCAAAAGAAAACAAAGGGATTGTTATTGCTGGTTCAGGTAGTGGCAATTACAGTCAGGAGTGGCTTGCCGCAATAGAGGATTTATCGAAACAGGGCATTGTTTTTGTTCGCTCTTCAAGAATTTCACAGGGCATTGTTTATGATAATGATGTTTTTGATCCTCATCAGCTTTGTATTCCAGCCAATACGCTTTCTCCACAGAAAGCACGTGTTTTACTGATGCTGTCACTGTTAAAGACTCAGGATGTTGAAACAATCAGAAAATATTTTCAAACCTATTAAAGCAAGTGAAACTTGCTTTTTTTTGATGAGAAAAATTGTTATAATAAAAGAAGAAAAATATATTAGGAGGTTATGAAATGAGTTTTCCACAAAATTTTTTATGGGGTGGTGCTGTCGCTGGTAACCAGTGTGAAGGTGCTTATCTTGAAGATGGCAAAGGACTGTCTGTACCAGATATGCTTTTAGGTGGAGATGTTAATACACCAAGAACATTTTTACCAAAAACTGATCCAAATGCATTCTATCCAAGTCATGAAGCTATTGATTTTTATCATCGTTACAAAGAAGATATTGCTTTATTTGCTGAAATGGGATTTAAATGTTTCCGTTTGTCAATCAACTGGGGAAGAATTTTTCCAAATGGTGATGATGAACAGCCAAATGAAGCTGGATTAGCTTTTTACGACAAAGTTTTTGATGAATGTGCAAAATATGGTATTGAACCATTAGTTACATTATGTCATTATGAAATACCATGGAACATTGTTGTCAAATACAATGGCTTTGCGGATAGACGTGTTATTGATATGTTTGTTAAATATGCAACGACATGCTTTAAACGTTATAAAGATAAAGTCAAATACTGGCTGACATTTAATGAAATCAACATATGCTGCATGGGAGAAGGTGGCATCGGAAATTTATACGGTTTAGGACTGATGGATCCTGATGATGTTAATTCTGATCACAGAATTCCTCTGAATGAATTAAAAGCCAATGATCAGATTACTTTTGAAGCATTGCATAATGAATTTGTTGCCAGCGCTTTAGCGGTTATTGAGGGTCACAAGATCAATCCTGATTTCATGATTGGAAACATGATTGCTCATACAACGCTGTATCCACTAACACCAAATCCAAAAGATGTCATGGCAGCTTTTGATGAAGAAAACTTTAAGAACAATTTTTGTGGTGATGTTCAGGTTAGAGGAGAATATCCTTCATTTATGTTCAGATATTTTAAAGATCATGGCATTGATACATCATTCATTACTGAAGAAGATAAGAAGATCATCAAAGAAGGAGTTGTTGATTTCTATACGTTCTCATACTATATGTCAAACTGTGTAACTGTTGATGAAAATGCAGAAACAACAGCAGGTAACATGTCTCATGGAGCAAAAAATCCATATTTGAAAGCTAGTGACTGGGGATGGCAGATCGATCCTGATGGTTTGCGTTATACACTGAATGTATTGCATGACCGTTATCCACATACACCATTAATGATCGTTGAAAACGGTTTTGGTGCTTTTGACAAGGTTGAAGAAGATGGTTCTATTCACGATGATTATCGTATCGAATATTTTAAAGGACATATCGAAGCTATGAAAGAAGCCATCTTAGATGGTGTACCATTGATTGGCTATACGACATGGGGACCAATCGATCTGGTATCAGCAGGAACCGGACAGTATGCTAAACGCTACGGATTTATCTATGTTGACAGACATGATGATGGAACTGGAGATTTTTCAAGAAGCAAAAAAGATTCTTTCTACTGGTATAAGAAAGTCATTGAATCAAACGGTGAAGAACTGTAATAATAGCATATTTTAAAAAGACCTTGGAATTTGTCAAGGTCTTTTCTTTGAGGTTTTTATAATAGATTTTTTCTTAAGTCTTCGCCTGAACAAGGTGATAAATATGCAGGAGCAATATCAAAGATGGTCTTGCATCCTGTAGCGCCTTCATCAGCCAGACGTTTTGCTGCACGGGCATAAGCCACTAGAACACTTGATGTAAATTCAGGATTTGAATCCAGTTTTAAACTGTATTCAATGATGTGTTTATTTCCTTCGCCAGTTACACCGCTGCGAATAACGAATCCACCATGAGGAATGCCTTTATGATTTTTATCCAGTTCTTCCTGTGAGATAAAAGTAACAGTTGTATCATATTCAGCAAAATAATTAGGCATTGTTTTTATATCATGTTCAATTTTCTGAAGATCAGCACCTTCTTTAGCAACAACGTAACATTCTCTTAAATGTTTCTGTCTTGTTGTCAGTTCAGGATTTTCACCATTTCTTACAGCTTCAACAGCAGCTTCGACTGGTACTGTATATTGTCTGGCATCTTGAACACCTTCAACACGTCTGATGGCATCAGAATGTCCCTGGCTGACTCCTCGTCCCCAGAAAGTATAGTCATGACCATCTGGCAGGATGACATTGCCATAAAGACGATTCAATGAAAACATTCCAGGATCCCAGCCAATAGCAATAATACCAACATGTCCACTTTCTTTTGCTGCTTTATCAACATTTGCAAAATGTTCTGGAATTTTCGCATGAGTATCAAAACTGTCAACAACATTGAACGTCTTTGCTAATTCAGGAGTCTGTTTTGGTAAATCTGTTGCACTTCCTCCACAAATGATACATACATCAATATCATCTTTATGTAATGGTAAGTCGCTCATTGCATAGACCTTGCCATTTTCAGTATTGATTTTTAAGCTGGAAGGATCACGACGGGTAAATACACCAGCCATTTCTAAATCAGGGTTTTGCTTAATGGCAGCTTCAACACCTTTTCCGATATTACCATAACCTATAATACCAATTCTTATTTTATTCATTTTCATTCTCCTTTGTTAAAACATTTTACTTTAGTATCATATCATATTTTCTTTTTTTAATATATAAAATTTTATAGAAAAGAAAGAGAAACCAGGATCTGATTGAATGCTTTTCTAACTGCTGGCTGCCGTTTTTTTCACTGGCTATGAGAATTTTTGCGATTTTGTCTTTACTTTATGTTATACTTAATAAAAGGGGTTGATTTTATGAATTGGTTCAGCAGAATTAAACAGCGAATTTTAAAAATCTATTATTTCTTTTACTACTACATGCTGGATTATCGTTATAAGGTTCCAGGCTCTTCAGGGATATGTTTTGCTTACTATATGATATTGTCAATCATACCAATTTGTTCACTGATTGCTTTTTTAACATCGATTTTTAATTTTGAAACGGAAACACTGATCAATATTCTGTCGCATTATCTGACAAAAGAGTATGCAGAGATCGTTGTTTCGTCTCTACAGCCGAAATCGCTCTCTTTAACAACGCTGGTTACATTAGGGGTATCATTGTTTATTGCCAGCAGAGGGTTTGATCAGTTACATAAATTATCTAAAAATATGTTTCCAATTGAAAAAGAATATTCTTTTATCATGGATCAAGCATTGATGCTGTTAAAAACTATATTGATATTTATTCTTATTTTATCAGTTATATCATTGCTCATTGTTTTTCCTTTTTTTAAGATGCTGTTTATTGAAAACACGGCTTTTATTGCTCAGGCCATACTTTTATATATTATCATTTTTGTTATATTATTCCTGTTATATAAGATCATTCCAGATCAAAGTGTTGCCTTTATAGATACTGTAAAAGGAGCAGCGATTGCTAGTACATTGATTGAGATTATTATTGGTGCGCTTTCAATTTATTTTTCTCTTGTAGATTACACAAACGTTTATGGGCCTTTAGCAGCCCTGGTTATGGTTATGTTTTCAATCACGATTTGTGCAGAAGCCATTTATTTTGGAATGTATGTTATTTTTGAATGTCATATGAAGCGTTTGATTGAGATTTTAAAAAATGAGGATTAAATCAACAACTGGTTAAAGGGCAGAAACAAGATTTTTCTGCTTTTTTAATTAAAAAAGATAAAAGATGCTAAAAAGAGATATATGTGTATATAATTAAAGAAAGCAAAAAACACAGGTGTTATGAAAATGTGAATAGGATATTTAGAAAGGAGAAAACGCCGGTGCTAGAGCTAGTTAATATATGTAAAAAATATAAAACAGGTGATTTTGTTCAGGTTGCCCTGGATCATGTTTCGCTGTCTTTTCGGAAAAGTGAATTTGTTGCTATTTTGGGACCCAGTGGTTCTGGAAAAACGACACTGCTGAATATTATCGGCGGGTTAGACCGCTATGATCAGGGTGATGTTATTATTAATGATGATTCAACCAGAAAATATAAAGATAAAGACTGGGATTCGTATCGTAACCATACGATTGGCTTTGTTTTTCAAAGCTATAATCTGATACCACATCAGACGATTCTTGCCAACGTTGAATTGGCATTGACAATTTCAGGGATTTCCAAAAAAGAAAGACGGAAAAGAGCAAAATATGCTTTAAAACAGGTAGGATTAGAACATCAGGAACATAAAAAGCCCCATCAGATGTCGGGTGGACAGATGCAGCGTGTCGCGATTGCCAGAGCCTTGGTCAATAATCCAGATATTCTTCTTGCTGATGAACCGACAGGTGCTTTAGACAGTGAGACGAGCATACAGGTCATGCAGTTGTTAAAGGAAGTTGCGCAGGACCGTCTGGTTATTATGGTCACACACAATCCTGAATTAGCTGATGCTTATGCAACACGTATCATTCAGTTAAAAGATGGAATCATCTGCAGTGACAGTCATCCTTTGCCACTGCAGGATGGTCATTCGCGAGTAACCAGACATCACAATATGGGAAAATCTTCAATGTCATTTCTGACAGCACTGTCTCTTAGTTTTCATAATCTACGAACAAAAAAGGCACGAACTTTACTGACATCTTTTGCAGGATCAATAGGAATTATTGGAATTGCCTTGATTATGGCATTGTCAAATGGTGTCAGCAATTATATTCAGCTTCTTGAAGAAGAGACGCTTTCTCAATATCCTCTGCAGATACAAAGCAGTGGCATAGACATGTCATCTATGCTGATAGAAAGTGATAGCGACGACAGTCAAAATCAGGAGAAAAACAAGATTCAGGTGGCTAGAATGATGACAAACATGTTTTCAAAAATCGGTTCAAATGATCTGGCATCATTGAAAAAATATTTTGATAAACATCAAGATGAGATAGGAAAATATATCAATGCAATTGAATACAGCTATAATATCAAGCCGAATATTTACAGCAGTCAAACAGATAAAGTTCATCAGGTTCATCCGGATCAGTCATTTTCATCACTGGGCCTGGGATCATCTGCCAGTTCAAACAGTCTGATGTCAATGGTGATGTCTACGGATGTCTTTTATCAGATGCCAAAAGAAAAAAAGCTGTATGAAGATCAGTATGATGTCAAGGCAGGCAGATGGCCAGAAAATTATGATGAATGTGTTGTTGTTTTAACGAGCAGTGGGAAAATCAGTGATTTTATGCTGTATACATTAGGATTACGTGATTATAATGAATTAGAAACAATGATCAGACAGTTTGCAAATGAGGAAGAAGTGAGCACCCCTGATAATATAGCATCCTATTCATATGATGATATTCTATCGGTGCGTTTTAAGCTTGTTAACGCGGTTGATTATTATGTGTATGATGAGCAGTTTCAGATTTATCGGGATAAATCTGATGACGATGCATATATGAAAAACCTGATTGCCCAGGGAGAAGATCTGAAGATCGTAGGGATCATTCAACCAAGTGAAGATGCTAATGCTGCAATGTTGAGTACAGGAATTGCTTATCCTTCATCGTTGACTGAACATATTATTGATCAGGCAGCACAAAGTGAAATTGTCAAAGCACAGCTGGCTCATCGTGATATCAATGTACTGACAGGAAAATCTTTCGAAGATGAAAATGACGGTCAGGCTTATGATATGCAGCAGTTGATTTCGATTGACAGCGATATGTTACGTTCAGCGTTTACATTTGATCAAAGTCAAATTCAGATGGATATGGATGATATTGATTTTTCACAGTTACAGATTGATACATCAGTATTGCCGACAATGGATATTGACAGTTTGTGGGATGGGCTGTCACTCGAAATCACTGCAGAACAGATTGATAAATTCTATGATGCCATCTATGACGATTTTGAAGAGTATCTTGAAAAAAATGATATCGAAACGGCGGATGAGGAGTCATTTCGTCAGTATATGCAGTCACAACGGGCTCAGGAACTTATCGTAAAGGAATTTTCTCAGGTCATGCAGGATATGGGAATAACCGATCAGTTTATTGCTAATCTGCGAAAACAACTGGAAATCATGATAGGTCAATACAGTCAGCGGTTATCACAGTCTGTTCAGCAGCAGGTTGCTGAAATACTGCAGAAGCAGTATGGACAGCTTGCTGATAGCATGCAAGATGCTTTTCAGTTTGATTCAACTGTTTTTGCGAAAGCGATTAAGATCAATATGAGTGAGAACGAACTGTCAGAACTGATGATGTCTTTAATGAACACGCAGAAATCAACCTGTGATGGAAATCTGGCATTGCTTCAATACGCTGATTATGATCAACCTGGTGCAGTCAGCCTGTATCCTAAGAATTTTGAAAGCAAGGAACAGATTATTGATATTTTGGATAAATACAACAAAGATATGGAAAAAACCGATAAAACGAAAGTGATTTCCTATACTGACTACGTAGGTATGCTGATGTCTTCGGTTACTGATATCATTGATATCATCAGTTATGTGCTGATGGCTTTTGTGTCCATTTCACTGGTTGTTTCGTCAATTATGATCGGTGTCATTACTTATATCAGTGTATTAGAAAGAAAGAAGGAAATTGGGATCCTGCGTGCTATTGGTGCTTCAAAACACAATATTTCTGAAGTGTTTAATGCAGAAACGTTTATTATCGGTCTGCTTGCCGGAGTTTTAGGAATAGCAGCAACGCTGCTGCTACTGATTCCAGGAAATATGATCATTCATCAGGTTGCTGGCAATAATGATGTCAATGCAGTGCTGCCAGTTACTGGAGCAGCTGTGCTAGTAATATTGAGTGTTGTTTTGACATTGCTGGGTGGACTGATTCCATCAAAACTTGCAGCAAAAAAAGATCCAGTAACAGCTTTAAGAAGCGAATAAGGGGATTTATTTCCCTTTTTTTTCTATTGTGTCAGGATTGTCATAATTGATTAAACCATTTATAATACTTTCATAAAAGGAGGTTTTTTTATGAATGAAGTTTTGATCAGAAGAGCACAGGACCGTGATTTAGAAGAAATCAATGAGTTATTGTTTCAGGTCCTGGAAGTCCATGCCACAAAAAGGCCGGATATTTTTAAGATAGGAACAAAAAAATATACCGATGAGGAATTGCGTGATATTTTTAGAAATCCTCAACTGCCGGTTTTTGTCGCGGTTGCAGATGATAAAGTAGTGGGCTACTGTTTCTGTGTTTTTGAGGAAAATGAAGAAACAGAAAATATGCATGCCATGAAAACACTTTATATTGATGATCTTTGTGTTGATCACAAGTGCCGCGGGAAAAAGGTTGGTTCGCAGCTATATGAACATGTAGTGGCTTTTGCTAAAGAAAACAACTGTTATCGAGTAACTTTGAATGTGTGGGCACTTAATGAAAGTGCTTATCATTTTTATCAGAAGATGGGACTTTTACCATTAAAAACAACGATGGAAAAGATACTTTAGATAATTTTTTATTTCAGAAAAAAATGAATCTTTATCTTGGATAATGTTATATTATAGCTGTTAGAAATAATATAGGGGGTTATATTATGGAAAAAACAAAAGATAATGAGTCATTAAATTATTTCAATTTTGAAGATAAGGAAGATATCAGTGACAGTGTTGATTATTTAAAACATGTTTTTGGATCAGTAATGGATGTTATTTTTGGGGAAGATAACGATAAGATAACTGATGCCTGAAATGATTTAACAAAAATATGCTCTATGCCTTTGTAAAAAGAACCATGGAGTGTATTTTTTTTACAGCTTTCATAATCTTTAAATAAGATATTGTATTAAATTAAAAACAATAGTAGAATGTTCAAGGGTGATAAATAAACATGGATAAAACAAAGTATCTGGATAAAAACAATTTAAAAAAAACACTGATTTCTACAGTCTGCGTCATTATTTCGGCTTTTCTGCTGTCATTCAATATTAAATCCTTTGTCAGAGCAGCAAATCTGATTCCAGGTGGTTTTACTGGGTTGACATTGCTGTTACAGAGGTCTTTCAGTCAGTTTATGAATATTGATTTGCCATATTCGATGATCAACATAACCTTAAATGCTATTCCGGTTTTTATCGGATTTAAGTTTATTGGTAAAAAATTTACGACATATACGGTTGCTTTGATCATCATGAATTCATTTATGGTCGATCTGATACCAGCAACACCGATTACCTATGATCCTTTGCTGGTTTCAATTTTTGGTGGTATCCTGAATGGAGCTGCAGTCTGTATTGCCCTGAATGGACATGCCTCTACTGGGGGAACGGATTTTATCGCTGTCTATCTGTCGAATAAGTTAAGACGTTCATCATGGGGATTTGTCTTTGGACTTAACTGTGTTATTTTATTTCTGGCGGGATATCTGTTTGGTTTTGAAGCGGCAATGTATTCGATCATATTCCAGTTTGTTTCTACTAATGTGATTGAAAGATTTAATAAGCGAGAACAGAAGGTCACACTGCTGATTATTACTTCTTTACCAGATCTGGTTGAAGAAGAATTTTTGAAATACTCTCATCATGGAATGACACGTTTCAATGGTCAAGGAAGCTATTTTAAAGATGAAAAGTCAATGCTGATCACGGTTGTAGGCGCTGATAATGTTAAAGAAGCAGTTTCTGTAGTGAAAAAGGTCGATCCAATGGTATTTATCGATGTGATCAAATCGATGGATGTCAAAGGTCGTTTCTACATGGATCCAATTGAATAATCATAACAACATGTAAGAATCAATCAGTTTTTACATGTTTTTTGTGGTATAATAATTGTGGTGATAATTATGAAAAACAGTGATGGCTGGGACAGCGAATATCCACGTCCACATTTAAAAAGAAACAGTTTCATTAATCTTAATGGTGAATGGCTATGTAATGGTCATCAAATCATTGTTCCTTTTCCACCACAGGCAAAAGCTTCACAATATAACGGTGAGATAACGGATGAACTAATTTATGAAAAAGATTTTTCTTTATCTGATGAGCTTGTTGAAAATGAAAATAGGATTTTACTGCATTTTGGAGCAATCGATCAGGTATGTGAGATTTATTTAAATAAGTACTATATTGGTGAACATGAAGGTGGCTATTTACCTTTTACCTTTGACATCAGTTTATATATTAAAAAGGAAAACCATCTGACGGTTATTGTTCATGACAGATTGGATCTTTCATATCCTTATGGGAAGCAAACAAAAAATCCTCATGGTATGTGGTATACGGCGGTTTCTGGCATCTGGCAGACGGTATGGCTTGAAAGTGTACCAGATCAGTATATCAAGGATATAAAAATTTCTTCTCATCACAAGATTTTAGATTTATCAGTTGATGTTGATGGACAGTATAAGGTTATCATTCCATTTGATAATGACAGCTATGAAGCAACATTTCATCAGAAAAATGTAAAAATAGATTTAAGTGATTATGATCTTCATGAGTGGTCATGTCAGCAGCCGTATCTCTATAAAATATTTATTGAAACGAAAGAGGATAAAATTGAAAGCTATTTTGCTTTGCGGGAAATGACGATTGAAGAAATCAATCACAAAAAAAGAGTATGTTTAAATCATCAGCCGATTTTTCTTCATGGTGTCCTGGATCAGGGGTATTATCCTGAAGGGCATTTTATACCGGCAGATCCGACTGGCTATCGCAAAGATATTCAGAATATGAAAGCGTTAGGTTTTAATGTTTTAAGAAAACATATCAAAATAGAACCTGATATTTTCTATTATTATTGTGATCTTTATGGCATGCTTGTCATTCAGGATATGGTCAATAATGGTGCCTATCATTTTGCTAAAGACACTTTGTTGCCAACTTTAGGATTTAAGTATCGAAATGATAAAATAAAAAACATTGATCATCGACAAAGATTCTTTATCAATCATTGTCAGCAGATAATCGCAAATCTCTATCATCATCCTAGCATCATAATCTATACGATTTTTAATGAAGGATGGGGACAGTTCAACAGTGATCAGCTCTATCATCTGTTCAAGGAAATAGACAGCAATCGTTTATATGATTCTGCTTCCGGCTGGTTCAGACAACAAGACAGCGATTTTGAAAGCGTACATATGTATTTTTTTAACAGAAAACTCAAGACTGATGAAAAAAGATGTCTGCTGTTAAGCGAATGCGGTGGATTTGTTAGAAAAATTGAAGGACATTATCAGGCTCAGAAAATCTATGGTTATGGCATTGCCAAAAATGAAGAACAGCTCATGAAGAAAATCAGACGACTTTATGAAAAAACAGTTCTTCCAGGAATTGAAGAAGGACTTTGCGGATGTATCTATACTCAGCTTAGTGATATAGAAAATGAATTGAATGGTATCTATACATTTGACCGGAAAATATGTAAAGTCAATAAAAAAGAAATGAAAAGTATTGCTCAGCAGCTGTCAGAACGAATCAAAAAAATATAAAGTATTTTTATAGACAAAAAAAGCGAACATGATATAATATATGCGTATTAGGCGAAAGCTTTGATCCACATTGTCAGGGAAAATCAGCAATGTGGATTTTTTTTGTGATAGGAGGTTACAATGTCTAACAATAAGAAAGATATACTGATTATATTATTAGGGAATACCATATTGGCTTTAGCAGTTGTTCTGTTTATTGTTCCAGGAAATCTGATAACGGGAGGAACGACCGGAATAGCCCTGTTTTTAAATCATTATCTGCATTTACCAATATCAGTATTCACATTCATCTTTAATCTTTTGATGTTTATCTGTGGAGGAATAATACTAGGGAAAAAATTTGCCTTAACGACTTTACTGTCAACTTTTTATTATCCTGTGATCCTAGGAGTCTTTGAATATGCCTTCCGTGATACATATATTATTGATGATATTTTTATCAACACATTATTTGCTGGTGTTCTTGTGGGATGTTCCATAGCTATTGTTATTAAGGCTGGGGCTTCTACTGGGGGAATGGATATCCCTCCTTTGATCCTTCATAAAAAATATAAGATACCTGTATCTGTTTCTATGTATGTGTTTGATACACTTATTGTCTTTATACAGTTTAGTTTTTCCGATGTCAGACAGCTGATGTATGGCATTGTGATGATTGCCATCTACAGTATTGTTATCGAAAAGATCAGTATCATTGGAACTCAGAAAATTGAAATCAAAATTATCAGCGAATACTGTCAGGACATTAGACAGGCAATTATCAGTGATATTGACCGTGGAGTAACGTTACTGCATGGACAGACAGGATATTTTGGCATTGAAACTGATGTTTTGATCAATGTTGTTTCGACCAGAGAACTTGCGAAAGTAGAAAGGCTTATCAAGAATATTGATCCTAATGCCTTTATGATTATTTCCCGAGTGAATGAGGTTCATGGCCATGGTTTTACTCTAGAAAAAGATTATCTGACAAAATAAAAATACTATTGCTGAAATAGTATTTTTATTTTGGAAAAAATGAATTAGATCCAAAAGCAGTTTTGCTGTATTTTTATCAATATCAAGTCTTCTGCAATTATCTTTAAGTTTAAGCGGACCTAGTAATGAGAGCTTTGTTTTTGACAAATGTCCCTGAGAAAGCAGTATGATCAGATCTTTAACACCGTCTATTGCAAATAGATCTTTCAGTCTGGTATTTTCATCATAAGAGCATGAGATATCAAGACATTCACCATTTGAGGCAATGATCTTTTGATATTCATAAAAAGAATCTTTCTTATATCTTTTTAAAGTTCCGTGACCTTGATCATCTTTATCAACATAGATCAGGCCATAGCGCTTTTTCATTTCACCTGTTGAATAGGAAATGACATCAAGAGGACTCTACAACAGATAGCCCATGACATCAACGCCATCATCATTAACGGCTTTTTTCATCTCTTTAATGTGTTCTTTAAGATAACTGATACGATAGCTGTTATGGACTTTGCGATGAGTAAGCTGATCTTCGAAACCGCCACCATTTTCTCCAATCAGCAAAGAAATCTGATATCTGTCATACAGCCTGTTTAATGTAATTCTGATTCCTGCTGGATCAATTGACCAGTTCCAGTCGGTAGAAGAAAGATACTGATTTTTAATCAAAGCATCAATATCTTTGGCCTGTGCTGCTTTTTTATTATCTGTTTTGACAGTGTCAGTGATTGATAGTAGCTAAAGGACAAAAAGTCAACTTTTCCTTTTTTAATGATCTTTAGATCATTTTCTTTAACAGGAATATCGATGCCATAGTGTTTCATCCAGTTTTTTTCTTTTGATGAATAATGGCCTCTTACCATCACATCACTGAAGAATAAAGTGATATCCTGAAAACGTTCAGTCAGTAAAGTATCCAAAGGATCACATGTCTGAGGATAAGCAGGTATATAGGCAATCATTCCTCCCATTTTATTGTGTTTGCCGATCTGACGGGCAAGTTAAACAGCTTTTGCATGAGCGAGGAACATATGATGAGAAGCTGTCAAGATGTTTTTTTAATAGTGGCCATCTTTTCTGATCAGTAGACCAGCTGTAGAAAAAGGATCAAAAAGGATATTATTTATTTCATTAAAGCTGATCCAGTAATGGATTTTCCTTTTGTATCTTTTAAAACAGATGCTGGCAAAACGAACAAAATAATCAATGCATTTTCTGTTGAGGAAACCATTATATTTTTTTGATAAAGCTAAAGGCATTTCATAATGTGACAGGGTAACAATTGGTGTCATGCCATAAGAAATCATCGTATTAAATAAGTCGTCATAATATTTCAGTCCGTATTCATTTGGTTCTTTTTCGTATCCTTGAGGAAAGATTCTTGACCAGGCAATGGAGATTCTTAAGCAGTTGAATTTCAGCTGATTCATCATAAGAAGATCTTCTTTGTAATGATGATAGAAATCTATCGCCTCATGACTTGGATAGTTATTTTGCTGATGAATACCTTCTGTTCTATTTCTTTTTTGTGTCTGTTGCCGATGGTTTTGATATCAGCAATACTTAGATCTTTTACATCCTGTCGATAAGCACCTTCACATTGATTGGTTGCCAATGCACCACCCCATAAAAAATCTTTTTTCATAGCTGCCCTCCTTCATCTTTTATTATAAAGAGATACTGTGATAAAATAAAGAAAAGCAGGTGAGACAATGTATCTGATTTCATTATATTTTGATGATGGACATACTGGAAAATTAGAACAGTATGTCCATGATGTAGAAAAAATAACGAAGAACTGTTATTTGACACAAAATCATATTCCTGTTCATATGACGCTGGCAACTGTGCGTGATCATGATGAAAAAGAGCTGATTGAAAGTTTTGATCATATCATTAAAAATCTGAAAACAGGAGATATCGACCTTGTTGCCAGTGGCAGTTTTGCTGGTCATACTGTCTTTGTCATGCCGGTATTGAACAAATATCTTTTTGATTTGTCAGTTCAGATCAATGCAGCAGCCGATCATATTGACGCTGACAGAAGGCAAAATCGATATCGTCCGTTTTCATGGGTCCCACATATTACGATTGCTCGAAAACTGAATCAAAGAGAACATTTACAGGCGTATCAGGTTCTCACTGAAAATTTTCATCCCATGAAAATCAGGGCAACGCGGATTGCCCTGTCGAAAAGTCAGCCATATCAGGATATTTGCGTTTGGCATCTGCAGGAGGAGCTATGAAAGTACTGATTATTGGATCAACGGTTGTTGATGTTATATTGAACGTTAAAAAAATGCCTTTATCAGGAGAGGATGAAAATATCACCAGTCAGACAATCTCGCTAGGCGGGTGTGCTTTTAATGTTTATCACACTTTAAAATATTTAAAGGTAGACTGTGAACTTTTTTCGCCAATAGGAAAAGGTTATTATGGAGATTATGTTAGAAAATATTTTCATGATCATGATATGCCGGTGGTGCTTGAAAGTCAGAAGCAAAATGGCTGCTGCTACTGTGTCGTAGAGGAAACAGGAGAACGCACTTTTTTAGCATGGCATGGGGCAGAATATCTGTTTGAAAAAGAATGGTTTGAACAGTTAAAGAATAAGTCATATGATATGATCTATGTCAATGGACTAGAGCTGGAAGAACAGACGGGGAAAAATATTATTGATTTTTTAAAGACAAGACAAGAAAAAATCTTTTTTGCACCAAGCTCAAGGTTTCCATATATTGATCCGCTCATTGTGAACGACATGATGCAGCTCAAACCAGTTATTCATCTTTCTCAAAGCGAAATATATACGTATACAAAAATGGATTCCCTGGAAAGGGCAGCAGGTTTTCTTTTTACGCAGACGAGACAAAAAGTTATTGTGACGCTAGGGGAAAAAGGCTGTTATTTTTATGATGGAAATCATCATTTTATCAAGGGAATAAAAGTTGAGGCAGTTGATACAACTGGAGCTGGTGATTGTCATCTGGCTGCCTATATGGCTTATTGTGCGATGGGTGAAGAGGATGAGAAGGCGCTTTATCATGCAAATCTGCTGGCTGCTCAGGTCGTTAGAAAAAAAGGATCTACGCTTTCGTAAGATCCTTGATGAATTCAACGATCATTTTACTAACTTTTTGAGAGGTCTGACCGTAAAAACCATGCCCGACATTTTCAATTATGTTTACTTTGGCATGATGATAGCACTGTTTTGCCTGAATAGAATAGCTGATGTTAACAAGTTCATCTTTGTCACCGTGAAAAATCATGACGGGACCTGTATACTGATTGATTGTCTGAAAAACATGAAGATCATAGATATCTTGATAATAACATCGTCCTAGAGGTGTTCCCCATAGACCAAACTGAACTGGAATGGCGACTTTATAACGGTACTCGCTTCTTGCATTATCAGGGATATTGAAGGCAGGATATAAAAGTATAAGCGCTTTTATATCTTTTTTTAATTGGGCTGCTGCCAGAGCACAGACTAGACCGCCTTGACTTTCACCTAGCAGGTAAATGTGTTTATCATCTATAAATGGTACAGTTTTTAGTGCTTTTAAAGTATCTTTGAGATCCTGCAGTTCAGTCATGACTGACATTTCAGTTGTTTTTTTTGAACTTCTGCTCATTAGAGAACCACCACAAAAATCAAAACTGAAACTGGCAATACCATTTTCAGCCAAATCAAGGGCATAGTTCAAATTGTCCTGATAACTGCCAGCAAAGCCATGACAGATAATTGCTGCAGGACAGTTTAACTTTTTTAATGGCTTGATCAGTATGCCAAAAATAGTACGATCTCGTAATTGAATCGAACATTGATATACTTGATATGATTTCATCACTATTCCTCCATTTTTTGAGATATCCTGTTTCTATCATTATATCAAAAACAGGATTAAGATGTGAAAATGTCAAGATATTTTGGAGTTTTAACATGCTTTTGTGAATCAATCTTTTTTTGTAAAGAAAGTATAAAAAATATGAAAAGATGACTTTTATTACGTTTTGCCACTATGCTATAATATGTCACGAAAGGTGGAATTTTGATGGGAATTGTCGTTATTGGAGCCGTCTTTGTAGATATCAAAGGGTTTCCATTAAATACATATATTCCAGATGGAAGAAATGCTGGATATATACAGTATATTCATGGAGGTGTCAGTCGTAATGTTGTTGAAGATATAGCCAATATTGAACTGCGACCAACATTCGTTTCAATTGTCGATGACAGTGCGTTAGGTGAAGAAGTATTAAGAAAACTGAAAAATCACAAAGTCAATACTGATTATATTCTGAAAATGCCTAATGGAATGGGGACATGGCTGGCAATTTTTGATGAAAAAGGAGATTTGGCGGGATCTATATCTCAAAGACCAAATCTACTGCCTTTATTAGATCTGATTGATTGTAAAGGTGATGAAATATTTAAAGATTGTGATGCGATTGTTTTAGAAGCGGATATAGATGCCAGTATTGTTAAAAAGACACTGTATTATGCCAAAAAATATCACAAAAAAATTTTTGCAGTTATCTCAAATATGGCAATTGCTGTGGAAAGAAGAGATTTTTTGAAACAGTTTGACTGTCTTGTCTGTAATGAGATAGAAGCAGGGCAGCTGTTTACTGAAGATTATTCTCAATATGAACCAGAAGAGCTTTTGCCAATTATGAAAGAAAAAGTTGCTGCCAGTCAGATGAAAGGACTGGTTGTGACAATGGGTGCGAAAGGCAGCATTTATGTCAATGATCAGGGTGAATCAGGAATCTGTCTGGCAAAAAAGATCAATGTGAAGGATACGACAGGAGCGGGTGATGCTTTCTGTGCTGGATTGGCAATCGGTCTGACATACGGGAAAAATCTGGCAGAGTCTACAAAAATCGGAACGAAACTGGCTGCCAGTGTGATTACATCTATTGAAAATGTCTGTCCACGATTCCTGCCAAGAGAATTTGGTATTGATAAAGATGTTTAAGAAAAAATAAATATATTTTTTTTGACAGTTATTTTATATAGTTGTAGAATACACATAGTGTAGGTGATAGGATGATAAAACGTGTTAAATTGACTAAAAATGGGAAAATTGTTGTGATCATTGTCGGTTTTATTCTCATGATTCTGATGGCTTTTACAATATACTATAATGATAAATTTTATCCAAATACGTGTATTGGTAAAATTGATGTTTCGGGAATGACCGTTAAGGAAGCAAAGAATTATATCAAGCAGTATATCAACGAGTATCAGTTGGAACTTAAAGGAAGAAATGATGAAAATCTGATCATTAAAGGAAAAGATATCGATTTGCAGGTCAGTTATGAAGATATCGTTGATCAGTGTTTTGAAAAAGCACATCAAGGTATTACTTTTTATAAAATACTGACAAATAATGATTTTGATCATGTTTTTGAAACAACATATAATGCTGAAAGCTTGCAGCAGCTGATGAATGCATCAGTGCTGATCACAGGAAGTGATACATATCAGATTTCAGCACCACAGAATGCCTATGTCAAATATGACAGTGAAACAAAATCAGGTAAGGTCGTGGCTGAAGAACAGGGAAATCAACTTGACAGTGAAAAGCTGTACAAAGTTTTAGATGAAGCTTTAAAAGAACTGACTGACAGTATTAATTTAGATAAGGAATCTGTCTATTTAGAACCAACCATCGTCAAAGACAGTGATACGATCGAACAGGAACTGGCTACATATAATAAATATGTATTAAAATGGATTCAATGGGATATGGGAGAAGATCATTATGAAACGATCACACCTAATGATATCAAAGACTGGATCATTATCGGAACCGATGGCAGTGTTGATGTTGATAAAGACAAAATGGCAGAATGGGTTGAAGAATTCTGTCTGAAATATAAAACAGTCGGAAAAACGAGAAGCTTTAAATCGCACACCGGAGCAATAATTGAAGTATCTGGTGGTGATTATGGCTGGCAGCTGAATTATAATCAGACTGTAGAAGATGCCTATAATGCGATTAAAGCGGATACGGAACAGAAATTGATAGATGCCTATATTGAGGATCAGAGTAAAGCCAATAAGAAAGCACTCACGGTTTCTCTAGAACCGAATTATAAAAACAAAGGCGATCATATGAATTATGAAAATCCAGAAGAAGACTGGGATACATCAAATTATACGGAAGTTGATATCGCAGCTCAGATGGTATATGTATTTCAAAATGGAGAAGTTGTCTACAGTGCAAAATGTGTTACTGGTTTACCAAGTGATCCAACTAGAGCGACAAAGACAGGATGCTGGTATATCAAAGATAAGAAACTGGAATACACACTGGTAGGTGAAGATTATGAAACACCAACAAAGTATTGGATTCGTATTACCTGGACAGGAACCGGGTATCATTATATGAACAGGAGTGACTGGGCTAACTGGTCTCCAGAACTTTATAAAACAAAAGGTTCACATGGCTGTATCAATCTTCAGCTCGAAGATGTTAAAACGATTTATGGTTATGTTAAACTGGGTGATATGGTATTTATCCATTAATAAAGCGAACAATTCTGTTCGCTTTATTCAAGAATTTTTTTGATAGATTATAAATTTTTTGTAAGCCTTTTCTTTTTTTTGTTTTTTTTGTTTCAATTATATAAAAAAAAGAATATAATAGGCTTTAAGGAGTGATTATATTGATGAATATTATTTTAATGGGGCCTCCAGGGGCAGGAAAAGGAACACAAGCTGCAAAACTTGTTGAAAAATATAATTTAAAACAGATTTCAACAGGTGATTTATTTAGAAAAGCAATAAAAGAAGAAACAAAATATGGCGTGATCGCAAAATATTTTATTTCTTTTGGATATCTGGTACCTGATGATTTCACCATTCAGATGGTTGAAGAATATTTGCATGAAAATATTCATACTGAAGAATTTAAAAACGGTTTTATATTAGATGGTTTTCCTAGAACAATTGTTCAGGCTAAAAAATTACAGGATATCTGTGATATGTTTGATTTTAAGATCGATGCTGTTATTAATCTGGATATTCCTGAAGATGTTCTAATCAAAAGATTATCAGGAAGAAGAACATGTGAAGATTGTGGAAAATCATATCACATTGTTTATAATCCACCAAAAGTAGAAGGTGTCTGTGATGTCTGTGGTGGTCAGCTGCTGCAAAGAGCTGATGAAAGTGAAGAAGCTGTTCAGGTACGTATTGATACCTACAATAAACAGACAAAACCATTGATTGATTATTATCAGATGAAAGGTGAACTGATCAACGTTAATGGTGATCAGACAATGGATCAGGTTACTCAGGATATTTACGACATATTAGATAAAATTTAAATCCGCAAAAGCGGATTTTCATTTTGCAATTAAAGAGGTACATATTATGGAATCAGATGAAATTGTTGAATTTTTTGTTAATGATATTCATCAGGCAGTCCTGTCCACTGTTAATGAAAACGGTAAGCCAGTTTCTGCAGTGGTTGATTTGATGTTATTAAAAGAACATAAAATATATTTTATGCTTGCCAAAGGAAATGATATCTATGACTGTCTGCAAGATGAAGCGGAAATAACTTTAACTGGAATCATTGGCAGACAAATGACAGAACAGAAAAGTGTCTCATTATCTGGACAAGTCAGAAATATCAAACAGGAACTTAAAGCGGAAATTCTAGAAAAGAATGGATATCTAAGAAAAGTTTATGCCAATGAAAAAGCATTGAATGTCTTAGTGGTCTTTGAAATGTATTGTTATCAGGGAGAATATCTTGATCTTACTCAAACTCCTATATACCGTAAGACATTGTCTTTTGCGAAGGAGCATGATATGCTGCAGTTTTCTGTTACTGAACAGTGTATTTACTGTAAGGCCTGTCTACGGGTTTGTCCACAAAGATGTATTGATATAACGGTAAAACCTGTCAGAATTCAAAATGAACATTGTCTAAAATGTGGGAAGTGTGCGGAAATTTGTCCACGGAAAGCAATCAGAAAAGCAAAGAGCTGTTTATAGCAGTTCTTTTTTATAAAGATGATTTCAGTATCAGAAAATGAATCAATTTCACCAGTTTTATATACGGATGCAGTTATTTTTTCATTTTGTGAAAGTCAATATTTTTTGCATGTTGCTATGTTATAATAATAGCAGTTAAAAGGAGGAAATAAGATGGAAAAAAAACCTGTTAAAATCGTTACAATTGGTGGAGGAAGTTCTTATACACCAGAATTAGTAGAAGGATTCATCAAGAGATATGATGAACTGCCAATCAGAGAAATGTGGCTTGTTGATGTTGAAGAAGGAAAAGAAAAAATGGAAATCGTTGGAGCCATGGCTCAACGTATGTGGGATGCTTCACCATATGATGTCAAAGTTCATTTGACATTAAATCGTAGAGAAGCATTGCCTGGTGCAGATTTCGTAACAACACAGTTTAGAGTTGGCTTGCTGAATGCCCGTATCAAAGATGAAAGAATTCCATTTTCATATGGCATGCTGGGACAGGAAACCAATGGTGCTGGAGGAATATTCAAAGCATTAAGAACAATTCCAGTAATTTTGGATATCGTTGAAGACATGAAAGAACTGTGTCCTGATGCCTGGCTTGTTAACTTTACCAATCCATCAGGAATGGTGACAGAAGCCGTTATGAAATATGGAAAATGGGATAAAGTTATTGGACTTTGCAATGTGCCTGTTAATGCGATGATGAAAGAACCACAGATGATCGGAAAAACACTTGATCAGGTGACTTACAAATTTGCCGGATTGAACCATTTCCACTGGCATAAGGTTTATGATGAAAATGGAAAAGAAGTAACAAAAGATATTATTGAAGCAACATTCGATCCAAATGTTGATGACGGAACACCAGCAAATATCTTTGATGTTAAATTCTTTAAAGAACAGCTGTTAACAATGAACATGATCCCATGTGGATATCACAGATACTATTATCGTGAAGAAGAAATGCTTGCTCATGGTCTGGAAGAATATAATACAATCGGAACACGTGGACAGCAGGTTAAACAGACGGAAGCAGAACTGTTTGAACTGTATAAAGATCCAAATCTGAACTACAAGCCAGAACAGTTAACAAAGCGTGGGGGAACACATTACAGTGATGCAGCCTGTGAAACAATTGCATCAATCTATGGCAACAAGTTAAGCCATATTGTCGTAACCACAAAGAACAATGGCGCTGTGCCTGATCTGCCAGCAGATGTTGCTGTAGAAGTGTCATCATATATCGGATCAACAGGAGCAAGAGCGATTGCTTTTGGACCACTGGCACCGGCAGAAAGAGGATGGCTGCAATGCATGAAAAACATGGAACTGTGCGTTGAAGAAGCAGCTGTAACCGGAGACTACGGAATGCTAGTAGAAGCATTCATCTTAAATCCACAGACAGTAGCCGGAGAAAAAATGATGAACGTTCTTAATGAACTGCTGATCGCTCATAAGAAATATCTGCCACAGTTCGCTGACAAGATTGCTGAACTGGAAGCAGCAGGGGTAACGATCAAAGATGATGTTGCCAGAGAATTGACTGAACAAGGATTATAATAATTGATTTGATGAAAATGCTTTTCAAAAGAACGAAAAGCATTTTTTATTTATAATATAAAAATCTGGGTAAAATATGAAAAAAGAACATTGATTATATCAACAATTCCCGTTATGATTGAATATATTGAAAACTATATGAAAAAAGAATGGAGCGAGTGGTCATGGAAGAATTTTCTAGAACACAGTTATTAATTGGTAAAGAAGGATTAAAAAAGCTGAAAGAAGCTAGAATCATTGTCTTTGGAATTGGTGGTGTTGGTGGCTTTGTTGTTGAAGCATTAGCCAGAAGTGGTATAGGTCATATAGATCTTGTTGACCATGATCGTGTATCTGTTTCTAACATCAATCGACAGATTATTGCAACCCATGAAACAACAGGCAGGCTCAAAGTTGATGTCATGGCAGAAAGAATCCATGCTGTCAATCCATGCTGTCAAGTTGGTAAATATGACATGTTTTTTCTGCCAGAAAACAAAAACAGTATTTTACTTGATCAGTATGACTATATTATTGATGCAGTTGATACAGTGACAGCGAAACTGTTGCTCGTACAGCTGGCAGAGCAGAATCATGTTCCCATAATTTCTTCGATGGGAACAGGTAATAAAATGGATCCAACACAGCTTAAAGTCGCTGATATCACGCAAACATCAGTATGCCCACTGGCAAGAGTAATGCGAAGAGAACTGAAAAAAAGAGGAATAAAGCATTTGAAAGTTGTTTATTCTACAGAAACACCCATTGAATCCGAGAAAGTCATTGATGAAACTTCACATAAACAGATTCCTGGCAGCATTGCTTTTGTTCCATCTGTTGCAGGACTGATCATTGCTGGTGAAGTGATTAAGGATCTGTTGAAAACGGTATAAATTCACTTTTGTTGACACCATTCCCTATGGTGTTTTTCATTGACTGTCAATATGATATTCGTTAAAATAATGAAGAAATGGAGAAAACTATGAAACATATAACGATTGGTATGCTTGCACACGTCGATGCAGGAAAAACAACTTTATCAGAAGCAATGTTATATCACACGGGTATTATAAAAAAAATGGGACGAGTCGATAAAAAAGACACGTATTTTGACTATGATGAACAGGAACGTTCCAGAGGGATTACGATTTATTCTAAACAAAGTGTTATGCCATATAAAAACAGTTCGTTCATTTTTTTAGACACACCAGGACATGTCGATTTTGCCTGTGAAATGGAAAGAACGTTACAGGTATTAGATTATGCCATTGTCATTATTTCGGCAAAAGATGGTGTTCAGGGTCATACAAAAACAATATGGAAACTGTTGAAACATTATCATATTCCGGCTTTTATTTTTGTCAATAAAATGGATCTGGCATACTGGACAAAGCAGGAAATTCTCAATGAACTGCAGAAAAATCTTGATTCCAGCTGTTTTGCGGTTGATGGATCATTTGCAGAAAACATTTCCTTGATCAATGATGATCTGTTAGACAAATATTTCGATCAGACCTTAAGTGATGAAGATATTCAGGATGCTATTTGTCAGCGCCAGGTATTTCCAGTTTGTTTTGGTTCAGCTTTAAAAAATGAAGGTGTTTTAGATTTTTTGGACATTCTTGATCGTTATACAAAGGAAAAACTGTATTATGATGTTTTAAGCGGAATTGTGTTTAAAAAAATTGATGATAAAAACAGTCAGCTGACTTTTATAAAACTGACTGGTGGAAAACTCAAAGTGAAAGAAGAAATTGATGGACACAAGATTGATGAACTAAGGATCTATTCGGGAAAGAACTATGAAAATGTTCATGAATGTCAGGCTGGAGAAATCATTGCCTGCCGTGGACTGAATCAGCTGCCTATAGGCTATACCTTTGGAAAGATGCAACCTGTCAGACAGATGCTGATACCATTTACTAGCTATCATATTATTTTGCCTGATCAGGCTGATAGGCATCAGGCAATTGAAAATATAAAAAAAATAGGAAATGAAGATCCTGCTTTACAGATCAGCTATGATGAAAATACACAAGAATTGCAGACAAAAGTCATGGGAGAAATTCAGTTAGATGCGCTCAAACATAAAATTAAAGAGCGATTTGGCTATGATGTGAATTTTGATGAGGGGAAAATATCATATTTGGAAACCATCAGTAATAAAGTAGAGGGTGTTGGACATTTCGAACCTTTGCGACATTATGCAGAAGTTCATATTTTGCTAGAACCCTTACCAAGAGGCGAAGGGATCGTTATTGAAAATCAATGTCCTAAAGATCTTCTTTCAGTGAATTATCAGAAACTGATTTTGACGCATATGAATGAAATTGAACACATAGGGGTATTAACGGGCTCACCAATTACTGATATCAAGATGACATTGCTGTCAGGGAAAGGCCATCTTAAACATACAGAAGGTGGAGATTTTAGGGAAGCGACTTATCGTGCTATCAGAAATGGCCTGAAAAAAGCAATTTCGTTATTACTAGAACCATATTATCAGTTTGAAATGACTGTCAGTCATTCTCTTTTAAGCAAAATTGTTTATGATCTGGATCGTTTTCACAGTGAGTATCAGGTCAACAGTTACGATGATCAAACAGTGATTACTGGGCGTATGCCAGCAAGATTAATGAAATCCTATCATCAGCAGTTTATGTCGCTGACAAAAGGTGAAGGAAAACTGTTTTATGCGTTAAGTGGATATGATGAATGCAAGGACAGTCAGAAAATTATTGACGAAATTGGCTATGACAGTGAAACAGATCGTCTGTTTCCAACAGGTTCAGTTTTCTGCCAGCATGGTGCTGGATTCTATGTAAAATATGATGAAGTAGAAAACTATATGCATTTGCCGTTTGTGTATCAGAATAAAACAAAAGAAAGAAAAAAAATGGATTTGAAAATTGATGAAAAAGAACTGGAAGAAATATTTATCAGAACATATGGTCCAGTAAAAAGAAGACTATCTAAAGAGATGAATCGGACGATCGAAAGAAAAAATGAAGAAAAAGTCATAATACTGCCAGAATGCCTGCTTGTTGATGGCTATAATATCATATATTCATGGAACAGTCTGAAAAAAGTGGCAGCAGAAAATCTAGACAGTGCCAGAGAAATGCTGATCAATATATTATGCAATTATCAGGGTTATAGAAAATGTCTGCTGATTCTGGTTTTTGATGCATACAAGGTAAAAAAGAACATGGGTTCGATTGAGAAAAAGGATAATATCTATATAGTCTATACCAAGGAAGCTCAGACAGCAGACAATTATATTGAAAAGGTTACGCATGATTTGGCGCAGAATTATCAGGTTTATGTGGCAACATCTGACGCTTTAGAACAGACGATTATTGCCTCTAAAGGCGGGATGCGTATATCAGCCAGAGAATTAGAACTTTTAATTGCTAATACTGATAAAAACGGTTTAGAAGAGTTTAACAGAAAAAATAAACAGATGCGCAATTACTTATTGGCAGACATAAAAAAAGATCATTAATTTATTTTAAATGATCTTTTAAAATATCAACAATTTTTTCAAAAATGATCTGATCTGTTTCAGTGAAGCGGGAAAAAGATGTTGAATCCAGATCGAGAACACCATAAAGCATGTTGTTTTTGATAATGGGAATGACCAGTTCACTGTTGCTGGCACTGTCACAGGCAATATGACCAGCAAACTCATGAACATTGTCAACGATGATAGTTTGTCTTTGTGCTGCGCTTTGACCACAGACTCCTTGATTAAGAGGAATATTGGTACACGCAACTTTTCCCTGAAAAGGTCCCAGTACCAGTTCATTGTTTTTACACAGATAGAAGCCAGCCCAAGAAATATCATCAAAATTTTGCATGATAAAGGCACTGGAATTGGCGAGAATAGTTATTTCATCTTCATTGCAGTCTAATAGGCTGCTGTATTGTTCATAAATTAAGTTATCCATAGTTTACCTCGTGTATATAGTATAACGTTTTTAGAAAATGGAGGTCAAGATGTTAGATATAGAAAATACAAAAAGAGTTTTTCAAAAGTATATTCAGAAATTTGATTTAAACGATGACAAAATAAAATTAAAGCTGATCCATACATATCAGGTCGTTGAAATCACGAAATACCTGTGCCAGCATGAAAACATCAGTTATGAAGATACACAATTGGCTTTGGTTATAGCTCTGTTGCATGATATTGGCAGATTTGAACAGCTAAAACGATTCCATAGTTTTTCTGATGAGAATATCGATCATGCCAAACTGGGGGTAGAGATTCTGTTTAAGGAGAGAATGATCGATCAATTTGTTGAAGACAGGCAGTATGATCAGCTTATTTATTATGCTATACTTTATCATTCTCTCTATAATGTACCACCAGTATCTGATAAAAGAACTGATCTTCATGTCAGACTTATCAGAGACAGCGATAAGCTGGATAATTTCAGAGTAAAAAATGAGGCAGCAATTACAACTTTATTTGATATTTCACAAGAGGATTTTTTAAAACAGACTGTAAGTAAGCAGATTATGCAGAATATCAGAAACCATCAGCTTATTCTTAAGTCAGATCGAAAAAATGAAATGGACATGTGGGTTTCTTATTTTGCGTTTATCTTCGATCTCAATTTTTTATCAAGCTACAAGTATCTTAAATATACAGACTATGTCAGAAAAAATATGAGAAGATTTTTATATCAGGGTTGTTTGCAGCAGCAGATGGATGAAATTGAACAGCAATGTATTAATTATATTGAAAAAAAACTAATCGATGCCGATTAGTTTTAAGGTTAACAGTTTTTTAAATATTCAAGACATATATATGTCTTTTTTCCAATATCATCTTCGAGAGCAACATCTCGTGAAAGGATCAGTAAATCTTCGTCCAGGTTATTTAAATCAATAACCTGGATGTTTTTTTGCTGATAATATGCAAAAAGATAATGCTGATCAGGCAAAATATCATTGGTAATGAGATAATTGGTGTGCATGTTTTCTTTAACTTTTTTTTCCTGTCCGAAATATTCGATCCAGCTTAAGAAGGTTTTCAGATTATAGTCATTTAAAGAATAGCCAACAAAAAGAAAAATATGATCGATCAGCAAGGATTTGATATACAGTTCCATCAGAATATGTGTCTGTGAAAAACGCAGGTAATCATCTTCCTTGAAAACAACATGTTCAATATCATCAATATCACCATGCATTTTCATTAAATAATGATGAGAATTGGCTTTCAGCAGATCTCTGTCACTGGTAATGACATCATAGTCATAATGATCAAGCAAATGGTCATAATTGGTTGTGATGATATGTTCTGGCTTCAGGGAAACAATGAGATCATTTAAAATATTCGGCTTAAAATTATCATGAAAAGCATCACGTAAAATCTGATAGTAATCCTGGTGGCCAGGGGATGTATCCTGACTGAAAAAATACTGTGGTATCTTAATATATTCATCAGTTGACAGAAACTCCTGATGCTTATAATTCAGTTTTTTGGCATAAGTTCTCACCAGCTGTCCCCATGTGGGAACATGTGAGTTTTTTGATACACCAGCACCGACAAAGATGACCAGCTTATGATCCTGCATGGCTTTTTTTACTTCCATTAAAATCTTTTTCATAGATCATATCTCCCTTGCTTTTATATATTGATACGATTAATGATTCTGACAAATAAATGACGATACAGAAAGTCAAACAGTCTGAATCCCAGCAGATAGAACGCTTTGGAAAAAGTAACGATAAACATTAACAGAATTGCTCCTGTATAATCAATGTTTCCCAAATCTAAAAAACGATGTCCCAGATATAAACACATATAGAGAACAAACTGCATAACATAAATAATAGCAGCACGATAAGTTGTCAGTGGTGAATAAATATGTTTTAAACCACTGTAATAGCTCCATGAAGTCAGTAAAACACAGATTGTATAGAGCATTTTTGAATCATATCCTAAAACTCGGCCACCATTAACAATTGCAGTTGCAGAAACAGCAATCATAAATGCAAAAGGGAAGGCGTTTCTGAATACGGTTTTCAAGAAATCACCTTTGACGCGATTGAAGTTTGGTTCGTATGTTAAAAAGAATGTTGGAATACCTACACAGCAGGCACTGATGACTGTCAGCTGAATCGGTTCAAAAGGATATCCGTAGCCAATGAGGATCATTCCAGCAGACAGTAGAACCGAAAATATTGTTTTGATCAGATACATTGAAGAAGACGCGGTAATATTATTGATGACACGTCTGCCTTCATGAACAATATGTGGCATGGCGGAAAAATTGTTATCTAACAAAACAATATTGGCAGCATTTTTTGCAGCATCACTTCCCGATGCCATGGCAATTGAACAGTCCGCGCTTTTCAAGGCAAGAACATCGTTTACACCATCACCGGTCATTGCGACAATATGTTCCTGTTTCTGTAATGCCAGGACCATTTGTTTTTTCTGTGCAGGAGAAACGCGTCCAAAAATCGTATATTTTTTTACTGCATCATATATTTCTTCATCACTTTTGATTGTGCTGGCATCAATATACTGCTGATGATCTTCGATGCCGACACGTTTGGCAATGGCTGAAACGGTCATAGGATCATCACCAGAAATGATCTTAATGGCAGTACCCTGTTTTTTAAAGTAGGACAGAGTGTCACTGGCATCTGCTCTGATAATATCGGACAAAATAATCAGACCAATGCATTCGATATCATTCAAGATGATATTGTCATCCAAGATCTGTCTACTGAAGCCAACAGCCAGAACTCTATATCCATCTTTGGTATATTGATCACTGATATTTTTGATATGTTTGTCTTCATCCTTAAATAGAAACTGATGTGCGCCGATATAAACTGTTCCCATATTCTGAAAAGAAACCGCACTGTATTTTCGCTGTGAAGAAAAGGGAACCAGGAACCATGGCTCATAGTCGTTCTTTTTTGGAAATCGTTCATTCAGGGCCAAAGCAGTGACATTCTGATCATCAAGATAGTAGTTCATATTCCTTATCATTTTTTCAATATCAAGATCATCGTTCAATGAAATCATTTTTTCAACTTTCATCTTGCCTTCAGTTAAAGTACCGGTTTTATCTAAACAGATTGTATCAACTCTTGCCAGTGTTTCAATGCAGAAGAGATCTTGAACAAGGGTCTGTTTTTTAGCCAGACGAATAATACTTAATGTCAGTGCGATGGAAGTTAACAGCACCAGACCCGATGGAATCATACCTAAAACAGCAGCAACAGTTGAAACAACGGCATCTTCAAATAAAGCTTTTCCGACAAAATACTCTTTCAAAAAAAGCAGAATAGCCAATGGTACGATAATGATCGAAATGATTTTTAAGATTTTATTTAAGGCAATGTTTAATTGTGATTCTTTTTCTTTGCTTTTTTTCGCTTCTTCGATCAGACGGTGAACATAATTGTTACGACCGACATGAATAACTTTACATAACGCTTTTCCTGAAGTAATATAACTGCCAGAATAGAGAAGGTCATTTTTTGTTTTTAAAATGGCATCTGATTCACCAGTGAGTAATGATTCATTCACTTCTAGCTGACCTTCGATCATAATGCTGTCGGCCGGAATCTGATCACCATTAACCAGAATCAGCAGATCATCGAGAACAATTTCACTGATACTGATTTCAACAATGTCATTATTACGTAAAACTTCGATTGTATTATCGTGAAGGATTGCAAGCTTATCGAGAGTGAGTTTTGCTTTGATTTCCTGATATATTCCTGTTAATGTATTAAAAATGACAACAAGGATAAAAAGCATATTTCGATATGACCCGACAAAGAAAACGCAGGCCAATAAAATCACATTGATCAGGTTGAAAAAGGTAAATATATTATTGACAAATATTTCCTGATAGGTTTTTGTGATTTCAGATTTTACAATATTGACTTTATTTTCCTGTTTACGTTCAGTGACTTCAGCGGTTGTTAAACCAGTATAATCATGATCAAATATTTTCATCGTAGTCCTCCTTTAAGAGGTGAAATATCGCTCTTACATCTATTTTAATGTACTTTTACATCTTTGACAATGTCATATAACTGTTTTATAAGAAATTCTTGAAGCACAAAAATTGTATACAATTGTTTTCAAATATGTTAAGATATATTTATCACTTATATTTTAGGGGGTGTACTTATGAGTGAATTCATCAATTATGTTTTTAAAAGAAGCCAAACACTCAATAAAATAGACAATCAACTATACAAAAAATATGATGTCAAAAACGGACTTCGAAATGAAGACGGTACAGGTGTCTTGGTTGGTTTGACAAAGATTTCAGATGTCGTAGGTTATAAAAAAGAAAATGGGAAGAAAATCGATATCGACGGGAAATTGTATTATCGAGGAATCAAAGTCTCTGATTTTATTTCTGGTCATGATCCAAAAGATCGTTTTCTGTTTGAAGAAGCCTGTTTTTTGATCTTATTTGGCTATCTTCCAAATAAGGAAGAGCTTGAATCATTTAAAAAGGATCTGGCACATCGCTATGAATTGCCAATTAATTATCTGAATGTCAGATTACTGTCTTTTCCAATGCAGAATATGATGAATAAGCTGCAGCAGGAAGTATTGATGTTATATACATACGATGATAATCCTGATGATGTTTCACCAGATGGTACATTGGACAAAGGTCTGGATCTGATTGCGAAAATACCAGAAATTGTCTGTTATGCCTATAGAAGCAAAGTGCATTATTATGATACACAAAGCCTGTTTATCCATCCGATTCGAGAAGATTATTCGATTGCTGAAAATATTCTGCAGATGCTGAGAATTGATCAGAAATTTACCGAAACGGAAGCGATGGTCTTAGATATGTGTCTTGTTCTGCATGCTGATCATGGTGGTGGAAACAATTCTACTTTTACAAACGTTGTTATGTCATCGACGGGAACTGATATTTATTCATGCTTTGCAGGAGCAATTGGTTCACTGAAAGGACCAAAACATGGTGGAGCTAATCTGGCAGTTGCTAAACAGATGAAAAAAGCAATTGATGAAATCGGTCTTAAACCAACTGATGATCAGATATTGACTTTGATCAGAAAAATACTGGATAAGGATTTTAATGATAAGACTGGATTGATTTATGGAATTGGGCATGCAGTTTATACATTGAGCGATCCACGATGTGTGATTTTATCGCAAAAGTGTAAAGAACTGGCTATTGAAAAGGGCAGATTAGATGAATATGAATTCTATAATCGCTTTGAAAAAATGGCAATTCAGGAAATCAAGGAAAGAAAAGGAATCAACGTCTGTGCCAATGTTGATTTCTACAGTGGTCTGGTTTATGACATGTTAGGTATTCCTAAAGATCTTTATACGCTGCTGTTTGTTATTGGCAGATCAGTTGGATGGGTTGCACATAATATAGAAAATAAATTATATTCAGGAAAGATCATTCGTCCAGCAGGTAAATACGTAGGTGACAAGAAAAAATATGTTAAACTAAATGAAAGATAGAAGTCGATTGACTTCTATTTTTAATTAAATCTGTTTTCAGTAGTTTCTCTGTTTAAAATAAGTTATAATATATATAGAAACATGAAAAGCAGGCTGGGGGAGTGAATATGTATAAGTTATTTAAATTATGGTTTTATTTTAAGATAATATTTGAAATCATTGGTAGAATCACCAGACTCATTGGCAGACTGTTAAAGAAGATCGTTAAGAAAAATGTGTTTTCTAAAGATAATATTATCAATAAGAATATACAATAAAAAAACCGTGCAATCTTAAGTAAAATCCTATATGATAGGACTTTTTACTTTGATTGACGGCTTTTCTTTTATTCTTTGATAACTTTGATCCAGCCTTCGGGTGCTTCAATTGTTCCCATCTGAATTCCAGTAAGTGTTTCGTATAATTTTCTGGTAACAGGACCCATTTCTTCCATACCGCTAGGGAAGCAGATTTCTTTGCCATGATCATTGATTTTTCCAACAGGTGAAATAACTGCAGCTGTTCCGCAAAGACCACATTCAGCAAAGTCTTTGACTTCATCAAAATAAACTTCTCTTTCTTCAACTTCTAAACCTAAATACTCTTTAGCAACATACATTAATGATCGTCTGGTAATAGAAGGTAAGATGCTGTTAGATTTTGGAGTAACAACTTTTCCATCTTTTGTAACGAAAATGAAATTGGCACCACCAGTTTCTTCAACTTTTGTTCTTGTTGCAGCATCAAGATACATGTTTTCATCGAAACCATTGCGATGTGCATCCATAATTGGATGTAAACTCATTGCATAATTCAAACCAGCTTTAATATGTCCAGTACCATGAGGTGCAGCTCTGTCATAATCACAGACCCTGATTGTAATTGGTTTGACTCCACCTTTAAAATATGGACCAACTGGTGTAACAAAAACTCTAAATTGATATTCATTTGCTGGTTTGACACCAATAATTGGATCAGTGCCAAACATATAAGGACGAATATACAGTGTTGCTCCCGAACCGTATGGAGGAACATAATCAATGTTTGCTTTAACGACTTTTTCAATTGCTTCAACCCATTTGTCTTCTGGATAAACAGGCATTTCCAGTCTTCTACAGCTATCGGCCATACGACTGGCATTTAAATCGGGACGGAAACATACGACTTTTCCATCAGCGGTTGTATATGCTTTCAGACCTTCAAAGCATGTTTGTGCATATTGTAGAACACAGGCACATTCGTTGATAACAACTTTGTCATCATCAGTAATTTTCCCTTCATCCCATGCTCCATCTTTATAATTTGATACAAATCTTGCTTCGGTTGGAATATAACCAAAACCAATATTTGACCAATCAATATCTTTTTTTGCCATTTTTCTTAGTTCCTTTCTTTTTTTGATATATATATCGTGCATACCATATCAATAATTACTTTAAAACAATTTTACGCTTACTCATGAATAGTGTCAATAATAATTCAATGAACAATATAATAAAAAATTATTACAGATATGGCTATACGATATGAAACTGAAGATTTTCCAGAATATCTAAAGCTTTTTTCTGCATTTCCTGATTATTGCTGGCAACACCATGGGTATCGATATAAATATCTGTTTCAGGCAACGCTGCCTTGCAGATAATAGCATTTGAAATAACACAGATATCAGAAACGACTCCAACAAAAGTAATACTTTGATAGATTTTGTTGCGCAGATAGTTTCCTAAGTCTAAAGAACCGAAAGTTTTTTTGTTAAAACACTGATCTGTTTCCTGAAGTTCCAGGGCGACCTTGCCATAAAGCTGCCAGCCATCGCTGTTTTTAAGACAATGAACAACAGGAAGATTCTTTCCTTCCTGGGTTTCTAGATAATTTTCCTGATGTGTATCAAATGTAAAAATAACATCATCATTGTTTTCATGATAGGTTCTGATCAGAGATGCTATATAATCATCGATCGTTCTGGCATCATCGAATCCCAAACTTCCATTTACGAAATCTTTTTGATAATCAATAACAATTAATAGTTTTTTCATATTTTTTACCTCATTTTATGTATATTTTATCACACATATTGACTTTGTAAATAAAACGTATATAATAACATATGAACATATATTCATATGAAAGAAGGGGTTGCATGGAAAAAATGACTAGTCAAGAACAAATCAATGAAGTATTGGAAAAAATGCCAGATGAGGAGATCCTTTATGATGTCGCTGAACTGTTTAAGATCTTTGGGGATTCGACGCGGATCAGAATCATTTGTGCATTATTTGAGAAAGAAATGTGCGTCTATGATCTGGCGGCGTGCCTGAAAATGAATCAATCAGCAATTTCTCATCAGCTTCGTATTTTAAAGGCCAATAAACTTGTTAAAAACCGAAGAGAGGGAAAGATGATTTATTATTCTTTGGATGATGATCATGTTAAGCTGATTTTCGAAGCAGGATACAACCATATCATGGAAATGAAATAAAACTTATGCTGAATATTAAAGCAAATCTTTGAAGGAAGGGGAACATTATTCATTTGATGAATATTGATAATAAAAGATGAAATACAAATATAGACTGACAGGCTTAGATTGTGCAAACTGTACACAGAAAATTGAAGACCGACTGAACAGGGAAAAAGATATAGAAGACTGTATCATTTCTTTTGCTAATGGGATGATGTCGTTTAACAGTGAAAATCCTAAGATAGATGAAAAAATAAGACAGATTATTCACGATATGGAGCCAGATGTACATATTGAAAATATGGATCACGATCATCATAGTTCATGTCAAAGCCATCATGAACATCACCATGAGCACCATCATGATCATCACTGTTCATGTGAAAGTGATCATGTGCACCATCATGAGCATCACCATCATTGTTCTTGTGGTTGTGAAGACGAACATGATCACGAATTGAAACCAGTTCGAAACATTTCAGGTGGGATAAAAATTCATATCAGTGGTCTGGACTGTGCCAACTGTGCCATGAAGGTGGAAAATGAAATTAAAAAACAGGATTTCATAGAAGATGCTGTGGTTAATTTTTCAACAGAAACACTCATTGTCAAGACTGAAGAAACTGCTGATCTGCTTGAAAAAATACAGAAGATCGTTGATCGGGTTGAAGATGGAGTTACACTTTCTTTAGAAAAACAGCCTGTGAAATATGAAAAACCAAAATTATTTGTTTTTAAAGATAATATTGAACTGATTGAAGGTATCATCATTTTTGTTGGAGCAATGATTACAGAAGGATGGTTCAGCGTATTCCTGTATATTTTTGCTTATTTGCTGATAGGCTATAAAGTTATTTTAAAAGCAATCAGAAATCTTGGCAGAAAAGATTTCCTGGATGAAAACTTTTTAATGTGTTTAGCAACCTTTGGTGCTCTGGCACTGCAGGATTATGGTGAAGCAATTGCGGTCATGCTGTTTTATGCAATTGGTGAAATATTCCAGGGCTATGCCGTAAATAAAACCAGAAATTCTATCAGTTCACTGATGAATGTGAAAAGTGAATATGCCAATCTAATGATTGATGATGAAATTGTTCAGGTTGATCCTGAAGAAGTTCAGGTTGGTGATAAGATCGTTGTCAAGGTAGGAGAAAAAGTTCCTTTGGATGGAAAAGTTGTCGACGGACACAGCATGCTGGATACATCAAGCTTGACTGGAGAATCAATGCCACGAAATGTTGAGACTGGTGATCAGATCCTATCTGGAGTTGTTAATCTTAATGATGTGATCTATATTGAAGTCACTCATCCTTATAAGGATAGTACGGTCAGCAGGATCATTGATCTGGTTGAAAATTCGGCTAGCAAAAAAGCAAAAATTGAAAAATTTATTACAAGATTTGCCAGAATATACACCCCAACAGTTGTCTTGCTTGCAGTCCTGTTGCTGTTTGTACCAGTCATTGTCTTGCCTGATCAGTCATTTTATACGTGGCTTTATCGAGCATGTACATTTTTAGTTGTTTCGTGTCCTTGTGCCTTGGTTATTTCTATCCCTCTAGGATTGTATGCTGGTTTAGGAAAAGCCAGTTCTTTAGGTGTTTTGATCAAAGGGGGCAATTATCTGGAACTGCTGAAAGATGTAGATACGATTGTTTTTGATAAAACGGGAACTTTAACTAAAGGAGAATTTGAGGTTGTTGAGATTTCTGATGACTCGTTACTGGAAATTGGTGCGTATGGTGAATTCCTGTCTAATCATCCTTTGGCAAAAAGTATTGTCAAATGTTATGGAAAAGATATTGATAATCAAAGAATTACTCAGTTTAAAGAAAATGCTGGTAGAGGAATTGAAGTCTGTATCGATGGAAAACAGTATTATCTGGGCAATCAGAAATATTTTGAGCAGTTAAATATTCCAACTGTTGCTCCCCAGAAAATTGGTACAATTGTTCATATCGCTAACGATGATCACTATCTTGGCCATATTGTTGTTGCCGATGTCATCAAAGAAACGACGATTCCAGGCATTCAAGAACTGAAAGATGCAAAAATCAAAAATACTGTTATGCTGACAGGTGACCGTAAAGAAGTTGCGCAAGATATAGCAGGTAAAATAGGCATCGATCAGACATACAGCGAACTGTTGCCACAGGATAAAGTCTATCAGCTGGAAAAACTGCTTGGCGATGATTCCGTAGTTGCTTTTGTTGGTGATGGAATCAATGATGCTCCTGTACTGGCGCGTGCAGATTTAGGTATTGCCATGGGCGGAGTTGGCAGCGATGTAGCTATTGAAGCTGCTGATATGGTACTGATGACAGATGATATTACCACCATTGCAAAAGCAATTAAAGTATCAAGATTGACAAACTTCATCTTGAAGGAAAATGTTATCTTTACACTTCTTATAAAAATTGGTGTTTTGTGTTTTACGATATTTGGTTACACAAATATGTGGATGGGTGTATTTGCGGATGTCGGAGTGACACTGATTGCTATCTGCAATTCGATGAGAATCTTATATAAAAAATAAGTCTGAAAGAAATTCTGCTTATTGCTGTTAAAGGCAAGCAGAATTTTTTTTATGATGAAAGAAAGTTTCTTTTTATAGAGTTTGCATAGACTAACTTAATGTATGGGTGATAGTATATCTTTTGAAGAGAGGGACATATATGAAACTTGATGAATTAAAACCGGGGAGCTTTGCTGTGATAACCAATGTCAACGGGCAAGGATTATTGAGAAGAAGGTTACTGGAAATGGGACTGACACCAAAGACCAAGGTCTACTGTCGAAAAGTTGCACCATTAGGTGATCCAATCGAAATATATGTAAGAAGTTATGTTCTGACTTTGCGAAAAGATGATGCGAATATGATTGATATTGAGGTAATAAAATGAGCACGACAATTGCATTAATAGGTAATCAGAATAGTGGAAAGACAACGCTGTTTAATGCTTTAACTGGTTCAAATCAGCATGTTGGAAATTTTCCGGGTGTAACAGTAGAACAGAAGAGAGGAAAGGTCAAGAAACATCATTCAATAGAAGTTGTTGACCTGCCGGGAATCTATTCATTGTCTCCATATACAATGGAGGAGATCGTTGCGATTGACTTTTTGCTTGATGACAGACCAGATATCATTTTGAATATAGTGGATGCGACAAATATAGAAAGAAATCTATACTTGACAATGCAGCTAATTGAACTGCAGATTCCAATGATCATTGCTTTGAACATGATGGATGAAGTTGTTAATAGTGGCAACAGTATTGATGTCAAAGGACTGGAAGCAAGATTAGGAACAAAAATTGTGCCTATTTCTGCTTATCGAGGAGAAGGTATTGAAGATCTGATCGAAAGTCTGACTGAACTGTCTTTACATCCACTGACAAAGAAAGTTGATTTATGTCATGGGGAGATACACAAGGCGATTCATTCTATTGGACATCTCATAGAGGATAATGTTAAAAAAGTGCATTATCCAAAAAAATACTGTGCAACCAAGATCATTGAAAATGATGAGAAAGTCATGCAAAAACTGGAACTTGATGACAATCAGCTTCATATCATTCATCATATCATTGAAGACATGGAACAGAAAGCAGGAACTGACAGAGATGTTGCATTGGTGGAAATGAGATATAATGAAATTGAAAAAATCTGTGAAGAAACAGTTTTAAAAAAACAGGAAACGACAGAACAGATTCGTTCAGAAAAAATCGATCAAATATTAACACATCGTTTTTTAGGAATTCCGATTTTTATCTGTATCATGCTGCTGATCTTTTTTATAACCTTTAATTTGTTAGGGGAACCGCTACAGGCACTTTTAGAGCAGTTTCTCGCTTTTGTGACAGCAGGAATCATACGGATGCTGGAATCACAGCATGTGGCACAGTGGCTTATATCATTATTGCGTGATGGTGTTTTTGCAGGAGTCAGCAATGTGCTGTCTTTCTTGCCAGTTATTGTGATACTGTTCTTTTTCCTGTCGCTACTGGAAGATTCTGGATATATGGCCAGAGTGGCGTTTGTCATGGATAAGATATTAAGAAAGATTGGTTTATCAGGTAAATCTTTCGTTCCGATGCTGATAGGATTTGGCTGTTCGGTTCCGGCTATTATGGCGACACGAACGTTATCCAGTCAAAGGGACAGAAAAATGACGATCATCCTGACACCATTTATGTCATGCTCTGCAAAATTGCCAATATACGGGATGATCATCTCGGCATTTTTTGCTCATAAAGCAGCGTTTGCGATGATCACGGTTTATCTGATTGGCATATTTGTGGCAGTTGTCTCAGCGGTAATATTGAAAGCAACGGTATTTCAGGGTGATCCAATTCCTTTTGTGATGGAGTTACCAGCTTATCGTATTCCAACCTTGAAAAGTGTTGTTATTCATATGCTGGAAAAAGCAAAAGATTTTATTAAAAAGGCGTTTACAATTATTTTTCTGGCTTCGATGGCTATCTGGTTTTTGCAGAGCTTTAATTTCAGATTTGAAATGGTTACTGACAGTTCACAAAGTATTCTAGCTTATCTGGGAGCAAAAATTTCGTGGATTTTCCAGCCGTTGGGATTTGATGACTGGCGTCTGTCGACGTCACTGATTGCTGGTATTACTGCCAAAGAGTCGGTAGTCAGTACGTTATCAGTGCTTACCAATACTTCAACGTCAGCTGCTTTAAATACAGCTCTTAAAGAACTGCTGAATCCAGCCAGCGCATTTGCATTTTTAACTTTTACGGTGCTGTATATGCCTTGTATTGGTGCTTTTGCTGCCAGCAAAAGAGAGTTGCAGTCTTTTAAAGAAGCGGTTTTGACTGCGTTATTTCAAACCGGAATGGCATATATCTTTGCCTGGATCGTTTATCATATTTGTTTAATATTTATATAGAATAGAGGATTGAAATCATGGATGAAAATTTAAACAGGTTAATCAAATTAAAAAGAGAAAAAATGGAAAAAGCTTTTCAGAATAATAATATGGAACTTTTTCATTTAGATAATTCCCAGCAGTTATTGACGTTTCTTGATGATTATCTTAAACCGGGAGTAAAAGTGGGAGTAGGAGGATCAATGACTTTATTTGAAACAGGAGTCATCGATAAGCTTCGTAACAGTGATGTCCAGTTCTTAGACCGTTATCAGGAAGGTCTGACAAGAGAACAGGTACAGAGTATTTTTAGAGAATCTTTCTTGGCAGATATTTATATAACAAGTTCAAATGCAGTAACGATGAATGGATGTTTATACAATATTGATGGCACTGGCAATCGTGTTGCTGCTATGATCTATGGACCAAAAGAGGTACTAGTCATTGTGGGCAGAAACAAAATTTTCACAACTGAAGAAGCGGCAATTAATCATATTCGTAATGTTGCTGCTCCTGCCAATGCTATGCGTCTGAATAAAAATACACCTTGTACAAAAGCAGGAAAGTGTCTAGACTGTAAATCATCTGACTGTATCTGTTCAAGTTTTGTTAAAATGGGATATCAGTCAAATGTCAATCGTATCAAGGTCATTGTTGTTAACGAAGATTTAGGATACTAAATGAAACAAATAAATTTTGTTTCATTTTTTCTTTTCTGGTTATACTTATAATGGTGATGATATGCATATGCTGGAAATGATTCTGTTACCTTTTTTTTCAATAATTATTCTGTTTATCCTGACAAAAATGATGGGATACAGACAGATTACGCAGTTAAGTATGTATGATTATATTATTGGTATTACGATTGGTTCGATTGCATCAGAACTATCGGTTTCTTCTTTTCAGAACTGTCTGCAGTCAATTATTGCAATGCTGATTTTTGGCTTGACGACGTGCCTGTTGTCTTATGTTACAAGAATTTCGAAACCAGTTAGAACTTTCATTGAAGGAAATCCGATCGTTCTCTATGAAAATGACCAGCTTAACTGCCAGGCTTTAAAAATCAGTAAGCTTGATATTGATGAATTTTTGATGATTTGCAGAGTTAATGGATATTTTAATCTGATTGATCTGGAATTGATCATTCTAGAGACCAATGGCAGATTTTCTTTCTATCCTAAAACCAGTGCCAGGGGCGTGCAGTACGAAGATCTGCATATGAAATCTCATCATGAATACAGACCGATAGAACTTATCAAGGAAGGAACGATCCTGGATGCCAATCTGAAGCTGATTGAAAAAGATAAAAAATGGCTGAAGCAGCACTTGAAAGTGAAAGGTATAGTTTTAGAGGATATAGAGTTTTTATATCAGGATAATAAAGGTAATATACAATATTGTCTAAAAAACGAGAAAAAGAGCTATTTTATTTAGCTCTTTTTTGAATATCATAAATCATTTTTAAGCCTTTAAAAGTCAGATCTGGATCATAGGAATCAATCAGATCGGTTTCATGATAGATCATTCTTCCTAAACCACCAGTTGCGACAACCTTTAATGGTTCTGGGAAACTGCTTTTGATTTCATTGATAATTTTTTCGGTCAAACCGATATAGCCATAAACCACACCAGACTGCATACTGTCAACTGTATTTTTACCAATGATATTTTCTGGTTTCTTGATTTCTATTTCAGGAAGTTTTGCGGCATGACTTGATAAAACTTCTACAGAAATCTGTAGTCCAGGAGCGATGGCACCACCTAGGAATTCACCTTTTGAATTAATAACGTCAAAAGTTGTAGCTGTGCCAAAATCAACAACCAGACAGGCACATTTATTTAAATAATAGGCACCAGCAGCATCTACCAGCCGGTCTGCACCTAATGAACGCGGATTATCTATTTTTATTGAGATCCCAGTCTTGATTCCTGGACCTACGATAATAGGTTCTTTATGAAAATATTTTCTTATCGAATTTGTAAATGAGTACATGACTTTAGGAACAACTGATGAAATAATGACATTTTCAATCTGGATAACTCTGACATTGTAGGCATCCAAAAATGACAGGATCATAAATCCATATTCATCAGATGTTCTTTGCAGTTTTGTTGTTAAACGATAATTACCAACAATATGATTGCCTTGAACCAATCCCATAGTTATATTTGTATTTCCAATATCTACGACAACTAACATATTTATTCTCCTTTGATCTTGATTAATTTATCAATGATTCTATAAGCCAGCTCTTCTTTTGACATGAGATGAAGATAATCTACGAAGTGTTTCGTGATCAAGGCAACCTTATTTGTATCATTTTGAAAACCGGCACCATCTTCAAAGAGATCATTAACGACTATCAGGTCACAGTTTTTTTCTGTGAATTTCTTCCTTGCATTATCAATCACATTTTCAGTTTCCATTGCAAATCCACAAATCGTCTGTCTGTTTTTATGCTGACCCAGATAAGCAAGAATGTCAGGATTTTTTTCTACCTGAATAACCATTTCATGATCTTTCTTTTTGATTTTGTGATGACTGTATGAAACAGGGCGATAATCACCGACAGCTGCCGACATGATGATATAATCCTGAAAATCCATAAAGTCTTTAATTCTTTCAAACATATCATTTGCGCTTATGACATCAATAACATCAACGCCAAAAGGTTTTTTCAAATTTGTTGGACCTGAGATCAGGGTTACATGAGCACCCCAGTTTCTGGCTGCTACAGCAATAGCATAACCCATTTTCCCACTGGAATGATTCGTAATATAGCGAACTGGATCCAAGGCTTCCTGAGTTGGTCCGGCACTGACCAGAACATGTTTTCCTTTTAAAGGATGTTCGCTGGTCACATATTCAATATATTCAAGAATATCTTCAAGTGGTGCAAGATGTCCTTTTCCTTCATAACCACAGGCTAAATGTCCAACTGCCGGTTCGATAAAATGAATGTGGTAAGAACGGCATATTTCTATGTTTTTCTGAGTTGCTGTATTTTCATACATGTGAACATTCATTGCTGGAGCAATGATTTTTGGACAGGTTGCAGCTAAAAATGCTGATGAAACTGGATCGTCAGCAATACCATTGGCAATTTTAGCGATAATATTGGCTGTTGCTGGAACGATGATAAAACATGAAGCATTTTCAACGATATGAATGTGTTTTATCTGATAACCGGTTTCATCGAAGTCATCAGTGAAAACAGGTTTTCCAATCAATGACCCAAAGGTCAGGGGATTGATAAATCTGGTAGCATTTTCTGTCATGATAACTTCTATATCATAGTTTTTTTTCTTTAACTGACTGATGAGATCGCACGTTTTGTATATGGCGATACTGCCAGTAATTCCAATTATTATTTTTTTCATCTTTTTTCCTTTCAAACAAAAACAAGTTATCACGTATGCTTAAAATGATAACTGGTATAAATGATTGCAGATATGATATATAACTACCATTCATTACAGATACGGTGTTTTTGTCGGTTTTGTATTTGTGCGGTTAGTGCATGGATGTCACTACACGATTTATTATAATACTTCAAATTCATATTTACAATTGTTTACTTATCTTTCTTTCATGGTAAAATAGAGTTATCTAAGGAGGCAAAATATGAAAAAAATAGCAGTTTTATTTAAAGAAGGATATGAAGAAGTAGAAGCTTTGACACCTGTTGATATTTTAAGAAGAGCGAATGTCCAGGTTGATATGATTGGAATGGACAGTGATATGGTAACGAGTTCTCATCAGATTACAATAAAAATGGATAAAGTATTTGATGAAAGCATTGATGAATATGATGGCATTGTTTTGCCTGGAGGATTGCCAGGATCAACAAATTTAAGAGATGATGAAAGGGTAACAGATTTGATCAAAAACTTTTTTGATAATGGAAAACTTGTTGCCGCTATCTGTGCTGGACCAATTGCCTTGGCGAAAGCGGGAGTCTTAAAGGATAAGGTATGTACATGTGCTCCCGGTTTTGAAGATCAGTTAACAGGTGCCAATTATCAGGAAGCTATTGTCCAGATTGACGGTAATGTGATTACTGGTAAAGGGCCTGCTGCAGCTTTGGAATTTGGTTATTCAATTCTTGAGTATTTAGGATATGATGCCAGTGCTTTAAGACAGGGAATGCAGTATAATTATCTTATGAATCATCGATAATTTTGATCTTTTCTATCAGAAAAATGGTAAGATATACTGTTGCGATTTCACAGATACCATTGATATGTCCAAAGAAGATGATCAAGAGGGAGATAAGTGAAAGTCCCCAGAAATACCATTGATATAATATCTGAGCCTGAGAAGGCTCTTTTTTATAATGTCTGAAAATAATTAAAAAAATATACAGCAGATAAAGAATTATAGACAGCAAAGGAAGAAACACGTGCAAAAATGAAAAAAGATAAAAAGGTGAATAATAGGGCAGATAACTGCCTAAAATAAAGAAAAAGCCAAGTAGACAAATCAATATTTTTTCTCGTTGTGTCGGCGCATGCCTGATTATATTTTTAAACAGATACAAAGTTAAAACAGCGATCCATAACACATACAGGAAATGATATGGTCCATTTAACAGACTGGTATAGTTATTGTAGAGTGGGTCATAGAAAAAACACAGACAGAGTGAAAAAATACATATTAGATAGTTCATAATGTTCTCCTTCTATCAACTATTTTAATAATTCTTTGCAAAATGTAAATAACAGAAGTAAAAGGGGAATAAAAAAGCATATAGAAAGATAGGAGGTAAGAAAGGTGAAAACACATGATATTTCTCAATTACATCTTGTCAGTTTACATGTCAATACATTGGAAAGTGCATTTATTGATAATTATGAAGATGTCAAAGCTGTTATGAACATCTCTTATGGACAAAAAGAACAGTATAAAACACTTTTTTATCAGATTTCTATTGAAGAAAAAGGGCGACGAATCTATTCTTTAAAGTGTGAATTTCATTATATCTGTAAACAGGTATATGATGAAAAGAGGATGGTTTTACAGGCGGTTGATCTTGTTTCACCCCGCGTTGAAGAAATCATTTCAATGATGACACTGCAGATTTATCCAAAAAGCAATTAACACAATCGATACTCTTTCATATGATATATTGAGGTGTGATATGAAAGGGTATATAAGTGTTAATGATAACAGAAGTTTTTATTTAAAACAGATTTTTATACAAAATGGCTATGCTATTACTGAATATCAGGAAGGTCTGGATTTTTATTATATTGACAGTGATCATCAGCCATT
This sequence comes from uncultured Bacillota bacterium, assembly GCA_949290865.1. Taxonomy (GTDB): domain Bacteria; phylum Bacillota_I; class Bacilli_A; order Erysipelotrichales; family Coprobacillaceae; genus Faecalibacillus. Next base: position 46,502 of record CASETM010000100.1, on the reverse strand, counting down.
AGGATCGCTGGTTTTTACATTAAATGACAGCAGAGGGAACTTCAGAATTAACGATGATCCCGATTTTAGACATTTTAATAATACATTGACAGTTGCAGGTTTCCTGCTTGCAGTGCAAAAAACATGTATGATTAATAAGAAAATCCTGATTTTAGGTTTTGGCGATCTGGCAAGGCAGCTGGCCAAAGTCTTAAAGATAAACAATGAGATCACGATTGCTAACCGTAACTATAAAAATATTGATGAAATAAAGAAAGATTATCAGCATATTGATATTCATCTGATGACAGGATATTATGATTATATTATTAATACCATTCCTTCACCTGATATTGATTATCAGGATCTGAAATATGAGTGTATCTATGATTTGGCAAATACTTTATGCCTCGATCGTTATGTATCTTTGCGAAATTTACCTAATCGTTATTTTCCTTATGAATCAGCCTGGCTGATGTTCCAGTCGATGGATAAGGTGATGCGAAATGCTAAAAGGTAAGAAAATTGGTGTAGGAGTAACCGGATCATTCTGTTCTTTATCAAATTTTATGGTGTTTCTTAATGAACTGAATAAATATGATGTGGATATTTATGTATTTATGTCATTCAAGGTCCTTCATTATGATACAAGATTCTATCAGGCAGCTAATCTTAGAAAAGAAATTGAAGAAATCATACAGAAAAAAGTCATTGTCAACGAAGTTGAAGCCGAGCTGTTTGGGCCAAAGATTCCTTTGGACCTAATGGTCGTTTATCCTTGCAGTGGGAATACTTTGGCCAAACTGTGCCATGGACTGAATGACAATGCAGTGACCATGGCAGTTAAATCTACATTAAGGAATAAGAAAAATATCGTTTTAGGAATCTGCAGCAATGATGTTCTGGGAGCTAGTGGAAAAAATATGATGGATCTTCTTAATCGCAAGAATTATTATCTGGTACCCATGTATCAGGATGATATTGTCAAGAAACCAAACAGCATGCTTGCTGATCACCGTCTGATCATCGAAACTATGAAATATGCATTGCAGGGGCAGCAGATCCAGCCACTCTTTATCGAAAATAATAAGTAATTCAACTTTTTCTTTTGAAGAGAATTTGGTAAAATAAAAATAGAAATGTCATAGTACGACACAAAAATAAAGTCATGGAGGGCATATGCGAGATAATATAGTAAAAATTACACCTATAGGTGGACAGGCAGAAATGGGAAAAAGCATGTATTGCTTAGAAATAGAAAATAAAATATTTATCATTGATGCAGGTTTTCGTTTTCCTGAATCAGATAAACTGGGAGTAGATATCATCATTCCTAATTTTGATTATTTAAAAGCGAATCAGGATAGAATCCAGGCAATACTGATTTCTCATGGACATGATGATGTTATGGGAGCGTTACCTTATCTGTTACAGGAGATCAATGCGCCTATATATACAACTGATTTGACGGCTGATCTTATTGATCAGATGTTAAAGAGATATTTAAGGCATTCAAATGTTAAATTCAATTATCAGATCAAACGAATCAATATGAATGCTTCTTTAAAGATTGGAGGAATACATGTCGAGTTTTTCCCAATCACTCATTCTATTCCTGGAAGTGTAGGAATTGCTTTTTTAACCAAACATGGTTATATCGTTTATTCAAGTGAATTTATCATTGATTTTGGGGCACCAGAGAAATTCAGATGTAATATTCAGAAAATTATGGAAATTGGCAAGCATGGTGTCCTGGCGCTGATGTGTGAGTCATCATATGCAAAAAATGATGGGTACACATCACCTCAGCACAAACTGACATCTAAAATAGAAAGTGTTTTTGAAGATGCTCAGGGAAGAATCATTATTTCCAGCTATGCACAAAATATCTTCAGAACACAGGAAATCGTTCATCTAGCCAAAAAGTATAATCGTAAAATCGTGTTCTATGGACGCGATAAATATGACAATACAAATTCTTTATTGAGAATTTCAAAAAATAAGAGAAAGCCGATTCTCGATATCGAAGATCATATTCTTGCTAAAAAGGAAGATATCAATAAACCAAAATATGCTGATAAACTTGTTATTTTATTAAGTGGAAGTCCAAGAAGGATCTATCATGATATTTTGGATATCATTGGCGGTGGTGATGAATTTCTACAGCTTGAAGAAGATGATACATTTGTTGTTGCCTCACCAATTTTGCCAGGGACCGAAAAAATTGCCAATCGGGCAATCAATGAATTATACAAGACTGATACACATATTCATTTTATTAGAAACAAAGAACTGTCATCAATGCATGCCAGTCAGGAAGATATCAAGGTCATGCTGCAGATTTTAAATCCAAAATATTTTATACCAATCAAAGGAGAGTATCAGCATTTCGTCGCTTCGAGTGATCTTGCCAAAGAAATGTTTATAGACGATGATCGTATTGCTATTTTGGATAATGGAGAAACGGTTACGTTTAAAAATGGTGTTTTGTTAGATTATCGTGATACAATTGAAATCGATGATATCATGATCGATGGTATTGGTATTGGTGATGTTGGTGTCAAAGTTATTGATGATCGAAACCAGCTGCAAAAAGATGGTGTCGTGATCATTGGTATGACCATTGACAATAAAACCAAAAAAAGTATAGCAAACACTGATGTCCAGACAAGAGGATTTATTTATCTGAAAGATTCTGAAAATATCATCAAGGGAATCATGGAAATAACTGAAGATGGACTGAAAGAATACCAGCAGTCTCCTCAGCTTGATCCTGTTGATGTTAGAGTGAATATCAAAGATAAGATCAATAAATTCATTTATAGAGAGACAGGAAAAAAACCGGTTGTTTTACCGATTATCATTGAATTGTAAAGCAAGTTTATACTTGCTTTTGTTTTATGAGAATAATGTGCTATAATTGGCAAAGGGGAGTGAGAAGATGGCAAAAACAGCGAGAAAAAGAAAATCGAGACAGGAACAGATAAGTGAAGAATTAAAATTCAGGATCATATGTATTGTTGCTGTTTTTTTAATCATTGTTGCGGCAATGAAACTTGGTTTCATTGGGGAACATCTTCATTTTGTATTTACATACCTCTTTGGTAATTTAAATGGCATTATCTATTTGCTTTCTATCATTTTTATGTTTTATGCAACTATCAAGGCAAAATTGCCAAAAATGTCTGGACCAAGAGCTGTGGGGATATATATGATTTTTATTGGCTTGTTGGTCTTGATGTATACAAATTCAAACTTGACAGGTTTAAAAGTCATTCAGTCATATATTAATACGGTACCATTAAATCGCAGCGGTTTTGCTGGTGCTGTTGTTTATGGTCTATTGAGTCTGCTGTTTGATCAGCTGGGAGCTTTAATTGCGGGTTATTTTATCATTGTCATTGGTCTGATTCTTTTTGGCAGCAGATTTTATCTCGAACATAAAAAAGTTATTAAGGAGAAAGCAAAAGATCATTTATCAAAAACAAAATCTTCTGTAAAAAACAAATCAGAATATTTTGGAGAATTCTTCAATAAGAAAAATGAACAGTCAATTCTGTTTGATGAAAAGGTTTTTGAGGATCACAAAACTATAGAACCAAAGGAAGAGTCTGAACCGGTTTTTGAATATAAAGAGGATAAGCAGACCATTGAAATTGTTGATCATAATGAACAGGCTGAACAACCTGATGAAAATGATGTTCACGAAGAACATATTATGGAAAGTGTTTCTGTTGAAGAAGAACATCATGTAAAAAAGACTTTATATCGTCTGCCACCTTTAACATTATTAAATAAAACTGTCAATAAAAAGCAGGGAGAAAATAAAAGTTATGCGATGGACAGTGCTGAACGTCTGACAAATGTATTAAATGAATTTGGGGTTCATGCGATGATCACAAATATTATGATCGGACCATCCATCACCAAATATGAATTAAAACTGGAGACGGGAACACGAGTGAATAAAATCATGTCTTTACAGGATGATATTAAACTGGCTCTGGCAGCAAAAGATATTCGTATTGAAGCACCGATACCTGGGAAGCCGGCAGTAGGGGTAGAGATTCCTAATCTCGTTTCCACCATGGTATCTTTTAAAGAAGTTTTTAAGGATATTCCAGCAGACCTGAGGGACAGTAAACTGCTGGTTCCTTTAGGGAAAGATGTTAATGGGAAAGTCATTTATGCAGAATTAAACAAAATGCCACATTTACTGATTGCCGGAGCGACAGGTTCGGGAAAATCTGTGTGTATCAATACGATTATTTGCAGTATTCTGATGAGAGCTAGACCAGATGAAGTCAAGCTGATTCTCATCGATCCTAAAAAAGTCGAATTATCAAATTATAACGGTATACCTCATTTGTTGGCACCAGTTGTCAACGATCCTAAAAAAGCAGCAGCTACGTTACGCGAAGTCGTATCAGAAATGGAAAGAAGATATGATCTCTTTGCTGCCGCCAATGTCAGAAAGATCGAAACATATAACAGCTATATTGAAAGAAAAAATGAAGAACTTTCCAAAGACGAACAGCTGGATAAATTACCTTATATCGTTGTTGTTTTAGATGAAGTTGCTGATCTGATGATGGTTGCCAGCAAAGATGTTGAAGACTGTATCATGCGTATTGCTCAGCTTGCCCGTGCTGCTGGAATTCATCTGATTGTAGCTACCCAGAGACCTTCTACGGATATTATTACTGGAGTAATCAAGGCTAATATTCCGTCACGTATTGCTTTTGCAGTGTCTTCGAGCATCGATTCAAGGACGATACTGGATTGTGTGGGAGCAGAAAAACTTTTAGGAAAAGGAGATATGTTGTTTCTGCCAATGGGACAGAATTCGCCGATTCGTGTGCAGGGTGCCTTTGTCGATGATAAAGAAGTTGAAGCGATTACTTACTATATTACAAAGCAGCAGGAAGCCAGCTATGATGACAGATACACAAATGTTAAACCTGTAGCGGGGACGAATCTTTCAAAAGAAGATCAGGAAGATGAAGAATATGAAATGTGCCGGGCATTTGTTATCAAAGCACAGAAGGCAAGTACATCACTGCTGCAAAGACAGTTTCGCATCGGTTATAATAAAGCTGCACGAATCATTGATCAGCTTGAAGCTGATGGGGTTATTGGACCACAGCTTGGGTCAAAACCAAGGGAAGTCTATATTCGTGGATACAGTGAAGAAGATATTTAAAGAAAGGACATTGATATTTTTCGGTGTCTTTTTCTTTATAAAAATAAAAAAATGATATATTTTTTTATTTTTATAAAGAAAAGTGTATAATATATGAGATTGATAAAGGAGAATTTATGGAAAAATGTTATAAGATGAAAGGGTATCAATTACATTTGATACCAACTGATAAATTTAAAAATATTACAATATCTTTAAAACTTCAGAACAAACTAGAAAGAACAACAGTAACCAAGAGAACGCTGCTGTCATTTATGTTTACTACTGGAACAGAAGATTATCCCTCTACTCAGGAATTGTCTAAATATCTGGAAAGCATGTATGGAATGAAATTTGGATCAAGTGTTTCGACAAAAGGGAAAAGTCATGTGATCAATATTAATTCTGTCTGCATTAATCAGGATTTTCTTCCTTATCAGGAAGACCTCCTGGTCAAACAGATTAAGCTGCTGAATGATGTTTTTCATAAACCAAATGCCAAAGACGGACTGTTTGATGAAAAAATGTTCGGAATGAAGAAAAAAGAGTTGAAAGATCGTATTATTTCTAATCAGGACGACAAGTTTTTTTATAGTCTCGAAAAACTTTTCGAATATTTCGGAAAGGATCAGCCTTTAGGAATTAGTACTTATGGTTATTTGAATGAAGTTGATGCTTTGACCAACAGGGAACTGTTTGACTATTTTCAAGAATGTCTGAAACAAGATCAGAAAAATATTTATGTTGTAGGTGATGTTGATGAAAAGATCGTTGATCTTTTTGATTATTATCTCTCTTTTCCTGAAAATCATCATGAATATGAAACAGTATATGAAATTTCAACGCAACGAAATCAGATCAATGAAATTATAGAAAAGCAGGATATTACACAGGCAAAACTGAATATGGGTTATACGATTGATTCCAGCCTTGTTTCAAAGAATCATTATGCTTTTACAGTTTTTAATATGATTTTCGGCAGTTCCAGTCAATCAAAACTGTTTAAAGTCATTAGAGAGAAAAATTCTTTATGTTATTATATTTCTTCAAGTTATGATGCTTTTCATGGTATTGTTGTTATTACTGCCGGTATTGAAAGCAAGGATTACGAAAAAGTTAAAGAACTGGTTGATGAACAGATAACAGCGATGAAAGAAGGCAAGTTTGAAGAAAAAGATATTGATGTTGCTAAGCTGATGATCAAAAATGCCCTGACTAAAACAAAAGATGAACCAATCAGTCAGATTGCTTTGCTGTTCAATAAAAATATCATTCATAAACAGGAAACGGATGAAGAGTATATTGACAAGATTATGGCTGTCACAAAGCAGGATATTATTAATGTCTGCCAGAATATGACATTGGATACGATATTTTTGTTGAAGGGGAGAGATGAATAATGGAAAAGCTTTATTATCAGACTTTAAAAGAAACACTGTATCATGAAACTTTAAATAATGGATTGCAGGTTTACATTTTGCCAAAACGAGGTTTTGAAAAAACATACGGTCTTTTTTCAACGCGTTTTGGTTCAGTAGATACATCTTTTGTTCCACTTGGGCAAAAACAGATGCTTAAGGTGGAAGATGGAATTGCTCATTTTCTTGAACACAAAATGTTCGATATGAAAGATGGAGATGCTTCAGATAAATTTGCAGCTCTTGGTGCCAGCAGTAATGCTTTTACATCTTCAAGTCGTACTGCTTATCTATTTTCAACGACGTCTCAGGAAGAAAAATGCGTAGAACTGCTGCTGGATTTCGTCCAAAGTCTAGATATTACAGATGAAAGTGTCGAAAAAGAAAAAGGAATCATCTGTCAGGAGATAAAAATGTATGATGATGATCCTGACTGGCGTGTCTATTTTGGGGCAATTCAGAATCTTTACCACGATCATCCGGTAAAAACAGATATTGCTGGGACATGCGAATCTGTTAATCGTACTTATAAGGATATGCTGGAACTGTGCTATCATACATTTTATCATCCCAGCAATATGATGCTTTTCGTTGTTGGTAATGTTAATCCTGACTGTTTAATGGAAGTCATCAGAAAAAATCAAGACAGCAAAAATTTTCAAAAAGCAAAGCCTGTTATAAGAGGAACTGTTGATGAACCGGAAAGTGTATGCTGCAAAGAGAAGATGATAACAATGCCAGTGGAAATGAATAAAATTATCGTTTCAATTAAAATCAATGATATTCTTCAAGAACCGACAGATAAAATCAAAAGAGAACTGGCAATGAATATATTATTTGACTTGTTTTTTTCAAAAAGTTCTGCCTTATATAATGACTGGCTTTCGCGAGAAATTATCAATGATACATTTAGTGCCAGTTTTACTCAGGAAAGGGATTATGCTTTTATCTTAATGGGTGGAGACCAGGAAAATTATCAGATATTATATGAAACATTAATGGATTTTATCTGTCATATTGAAAGTCATAGCATCAGTGAAGAAGATTTTGAAAGGATCAAAAGAAAGCATATTGGCAATTTTATCAATATGTTTAATAGTCCTGAAAGTATTGCCAATCTTTTCAGCAGATATTATTTTGAAGGGATTGATGCTTTAAAAATAGTTGATTATATCAGTGAAATTTCTTTGGATGATGTCAAGGAAGTTTTAAAGTATTTTAAAGAAGAAATGGTTTCTGTATTTATTGTAAAAAAAGATAAATAAATAGAGAATATTTCTATCTATTTATGATATACTAGAAGTAGCTAGAGAGTATAAAATAAATTTCCTACGCAATAGATAAGGGAACCTGACTTAAACAGTGGTGTTGAAGGCCTGTCTTGAATAGGAATCCTAAAACTGTTTAAAGGTGCCCACCTGTACAAAACAGGGATAATCTATAACGCTCTCTAGCTTTTTTTAAGGAGAAAATTATGTCGATTGATGAAAAATTAATTCAGAGAATCAATGAATTAGCAAAAAAGAAAAAAGAAGGAAAAATTACTCAGGAAGAACTGGTTGAACAGCAGAAATTAAGACAGGAATACCTTAAACAGTTCAGATCTGGTTTTAAAAGTCAGCTGTTATCTATTAAAGTTGTAGATGAAAAAGGGAATGATGTTACTCCTCAGAAACTGAAAAATGAAAAACTAAAAAATTAATATATTTTTTACAATATTATTTAAATTTCGCATAAAATGTGTATAATATGAATTGTCTTAAAATTAGCAAGGGAGAGTAATATGGATATATCACAATTATCGATAGCAACCATTAGAAGTTTAGGTATTGATACAATCAATAAAGCAAAATCCGGTCATCCAGGTATGGTTTTGGGCGCTGCACCTGCTTTATTTACGTTATTTGATAAAGAACTAAATATTTATCATAAAGATTCCAGCTGGATTAATAGAGATAGATTTGTATTAGCATCAGGACATGCTTCTGCATTATTATATAGCTTACTGCATCTTTCAGGATATGATGTTTCAATTGAAGATTTGAAACAATTCAGACAGTTGCATTCTGCAACTCCTGGTCATCCTGAATTCGCATTGACGCATGGTGTTGATGCATCAAGTGGACCATTAGGACAAGGGATTCCAATGGCTACAGGTATGGCAATGGCTGAAAAGTTTCTGGCTGCCAAATACAACAGAGAAAATTATGACATTATCGATCATTATACATATGTTTTATGTGGTGATGGCGATATGCAGGAAGGTGTAACTTATGAAGCAGCTTCGCTTGCCGGTCATTTATCCTTAGGGAAGCTCATTGTTTTATATGACGCTAATCAGGTGACTTTGGATGGACCATTGTCAATGTCTTTCAGTGAAAATGTGAAAAAACGTTATGAATCTTGTGGATGGCAAGTTCTGGAAGTCAAGGATGGAAATGACATAGATGCCATACATAAATGTATTAAAAAAGGAAAAAGAGAATTATTTAAACCTACTTTGATCATTGTTAATACGATTATTGGATATGGTTCTCAATTTGAAGGAACAAATAAGGTTCATGGCGCACCATTAGGTGAAGAAGATGGAAAACATGCAAAATTGTCTTATGGTTTTGATCATGAAGATTTCTACGTTCCTGAAGAAGTGTATGATCATTTTAAGAAAAAATCGATCAAAAGAGGGAAAACAAAATATAACAAATGGAATAAGATAGTCAAAGCATATCAGGAAGACTATCCTCAGGAAGCTAAAGAACTGTTTTCTGCAATTAAGGATCAGTATTCTTTGGATATTTCTGAGATTGTCAGTAAATATAAGCCTGGATACTGTGATGCTACAAGAAACACATCATTGGAATTGATTCAGGAAGCAGCAAAACAGAATCCAACTTTCTTATCTGGAACAGCTGATCTGGCATGTTCAACAAAAACAGAAATCAAGAATGAAAAGAGTTTCAGTGTTGAAAATTATGATGGCAGAAATTTGGTTTTCGGTATTCGTGAATTTGCGATGGTTGCCATCATGAATGGTATTACTTTGCATAAAGGTGTTAAAGTTTCAGCAGGTGGATTCCTGGTGTTTTCCGATTATTTCAAGGCAGCATTAAGAATGTCCTGTCTGATGAAACTGCCAATTATTTTACCATTATCTCATGATTCAATTGCTGTTGGTGAAGATGGACCAACTCATCAGCCAATTGAACAGCTGACAATGTTAAGATCATTACCAAATATCAGAGTCTTTAGACCTGCTGATGCAGTTGAAATGGCAGCAGCATGGAAAATGGCTATTGAATCAAAGGAAAATCCTACTGCTTTGATTCTGACAAGACAGAATGTAGATACGATGGCTGACAGTTCAGTTGAAGGTGTATATCGAGGAGCATATATTATTGGTAAAGAAAAAGAAAGACTCGATGCAATCATTATCGCAACTGGATCCGAAGTTAATCTGGCAATGCAGGCCAAAGATGTTCTTTTGGAACAGGGTATTGATGTCAGAGTTGTTTCTATGCCTTGTATGGAACTGTTTGATCAGCAGGATCCTCAATATAAAGAAAGTATTTTACCAGATGCCATGAGAAAACGTCTTTCTATTGAAATGGGAAGTGAGTTTGGTTGGTATAAATATGTTGGTCTTGATGGAATGACGATGTCGATCAATGAATTCGGACAAAGTGCTCCAGCAAAAGATGTAATTGAATATTATGGCTTTAATGTTGATAATATTGTAAAGAATATACAGAAACTTATATAAAAAGGAAGATTCTTCCTTTTTTTTTACTTTTTTTTTGCTGCCTTTAGTGTAAGATAGAGTTGGTGATGTAAATGAGATATACGATATTTGTTTATAAAGAGGAATATAAAAGTTTATTTTCGCAATATCCTCAGCTGGAAAAGTTTATCATGGCTGATAAAACAGAAGATGCCTATATGACCTCATTAAAAAAGAGCTGTTTTGAAGATCTTTCTTTTTTAAATGACATTATTTTCAGGCAGCTGGCTGCTCGCTGTGATTATCAAAGACAGGAAAATATACATATTTTAAATAATCAGTTAACTGGTGAAATTATGACTTTAGAGATTGATGAGAATCGTATTTATATTCATTCATTAAATAAAAACAACATATTCTTTTATATTATCTATCAAAAATTGAAAAGTTATGTTATAATTGAAGAGAAATTGTAAAGGGGGTATTATCAAATGCTATATGCTGTTCTTGGTTTAATTGTAGGACTAGTTATAGGGTTCTTTGCATCTCGTTATTTCTTCAAGAAACAATTACAGAAAAATCCACCAATCAATGAAAAAATGATTCGTGCTATGTATATGGAAATGGGAAGAAAACCTAGTGAGGCACAAATTAAGAGAATTATGGCCTCTGTGAAATCACAATATAAATAAGGGGCAGGCCCTTATTTTTTGTTTATTATGAAAATATATATTACTAGGCATTCATTAACACAATGGAATGAAGAAAAAAGGCTGCAAGGGTGGCAAGATTCGCCTTTGACAGAACAAGGTCAAAAAGATGCAAAAAAACTTGGAGAATATGTCAAGAATATTTCTATTGATCATATTTATTCCTCACCAATTAATCGAGCATATCAAACTGCAAAACTGGCATTTCCAGATCGAGAAATCATAAAGGATGAACGTCTAAAGGAAATGAACTTTGGAGATTATGAGGGAATGCTGATATCTTCTTTGAGAGAAAATAAAGAATATCATGATCTCTGGTATTATCCTGAACCAGAAAGATGTCTGAAAAATGGCGAAACATATCAGCACGTTGTTGATCGGCTTCGTGATTTTATTGATGAGAAATACCAGCAAGATCCAATGCAGACAATATTTATTACAATTCATGGTATGCTGTTTACAGTTTTTCATGGTATTGTTTTGAATTTGCCAATTCAAAGATTCCACGAAATTAATCAGGAAATTGTAAGGGGATGTTCTTTATCTCTGGTTGAATATGATGGTCAGTCATTTACTATTGATTATATTGGAAATGATGAGTATCTTGAACCAATGAAGAATAAAATCGTTTACAAATAAAAAAGGAAGTCTTTGCTTTTTAAGTGACGACTTTTTTATATTGCTGTTATCATTTAATTTTCAATCAGTCACTGTTTAACGTGAATAACTGTTCATGATAGATTCAGCTTTGTCTGTTTGATATCCAAAAAGGAAATATAGCAGGGGTGAAAAATCAATTTTTATATTAAATAAAAAATCCTGTCAATCATTGACAGGATTATTTTTAGAAAGTATAAATTTCTTTTTACATCCATGTAATTTTAGATTCTGTTCCGTTTATAATGCGTTTGATATTTTCTTTATGTCTGAAAATAAGAATGAAAATTGAAATGGTCAGGCATATTTTTCCTGTAACAGTTATGTCCAAAGTTGGAATAACAAACAATACTGATGCTGAAGCAATAATAGAAGATAAAGATACATATTTTGAAATCTTTAAAACGATGAAAAAGACAACCAGACTTAAGATTGCCCATACTGGCGCAATACAAAGAAAATATCCGATACTGGTCGATACAGCCTTGCCACCTTTGAACTGTGCAAAGACTGGCCAGCAATGTCCGATAATGCAGGCAACACCAGCTATGTATTTTACATCATTATTGAAATGAAGCAGATAAGATAAATAATTTGTCAGTAAAACGATAACTGCTGCTTTTAAGGCATCTAAGATGATAACAGCAACTCCCGCTTTTTTTCCGAGCACTCTTCCTGCATTGGTTCCACCTAAATTTCCGGATCCACTTTTTCTTACATCGGTATTATAAAACAGTTTACCAATGACCAACGCAAAAGGAATAGAACCATAGATATATCCCAAAATTATACACATTATTTCATACATTTTTATCACCACATCTTATTATAGCGATGTCTTATAAAAAAGCAATTAAACTTTAAAAAAAAAGTGAGATTTGTTATAATGAGCAAGTATTACAAAGGAGTGTTTTCATGGTAAAAAAGAATTCTTATGATGAATCGAATATACAAATACTAGAAGGACTGGAAGCGGTACGTAAACGACCAGGAATGTACATTGGTTCAACCGACAGCAGAGGATTGCATCATCTTGTATGGGAAATTGTAGATAATGCTATCGATGAAGCATTAAGTGGCTATGGTAAAGAGATCAATGTGATAATCTGCAAGGATAACAGTGTCAAGGTACAGGATCATGGCCGTGGAATGCCTACTGGCATGCATGCTTCAGGCAGACCAGCTACTGAGGTTATTCTGACCATCCTTCATGCTGGAGGAAAGTTTTCTGAAGAAGGAGGATACAAGACATCAGGTGGACTACATGGTGTCGGAGCTTCGGTTGTGAACGCTCTGTCTTCGTGGCTGGAGGTAACGGTGCAGCGTGATGGAAAAATCTTTTTTCAACGTTTTGAAGAAGGTGGAGAAAAGATTGGAGAATTAAAAGTTATTGGTAAATCTTCACAGACAGGAACACTTATTCATTTTTTACCTAATAAGGATCTTTTTTCAACAGTTGATTTTAATTTTAATACGATCAGTGAACGATTAATGGAAAGTGCCTATTTATTAAAAGGAATAAAGATAACTTTAACTGATGAAAGAAAAGATAAGTATGTTGAATATCAGTTTGATAATGGTCTGGAAGCATTCATCAAATATCTTAATCTGAACAGAACCCCTTTGCATCAGGTCATTAGTATTGAAGGAATGCAGAATGATATAGAAGTAGACATTGCTTTACAGTTTACAGACAGTTATCAGGAGACGATTCTGTCATATGTGAATTTAGTGAGAACCAGTGATGGGGGAACACATGAAACAGGATTTAAAAGTGGAATGACCAAGACTTTTAACGAATATGCCAGAAAATATAATCTGCTTAAAGAAAAAGACAAGAATCTGGAAGGAAATGATGTTCGTGAGGGATTGTCAGCAATCATCTCAATCAAAGTTCCAGAAAGATTTCTGCAGTTTGAAGGACAGACAAAAGGGAAACTGGGAACACCAGAAGCAAGAAATATCGTTGATAATATTATTTATGAAAAACTGTCATTCTTTTTAGAAGAAAATAAGGAAACTGCTGATCAGTTGGTCAAGAAAATGATCAAAGCGGCTCAGGTCAGGGATGCTGCCCGTAAAGCCAGAGAAGCAGCAAGAAAAGGAAAAGGAACAAAACAGGAAAGAATACTGAGTGGCAAGCTTGCTCCGGCACAGTCAAAAAACAAAAACAAGAATGAATTATATATTGTCGAAGGTGATTCAGCGGGTGGAAGTGCCAAACAGGGCAGAGATAGAAAATTTCAGGCTATTTTGCCATTAAGAGGAAAAGTACTGAACAGTGAAAAAGTCTCTTTGCAGGATATTCTTAAAAATGAGGAACTGGCAACCTTGATCAATACGATAGGAGCAGGGTTTGGTACAGATTTCAAGGTCAGCGACAGTCAGTATGATAAAATAATTATCATGACCGATGCTGATACAGACGGAGCTCATATCCAGATTCTTTTACTAACGTTTTTCTATCGTTATATGAAAGAACTTATTCTGGCCGGGAAAGTCTATATTGCTTTGCCACCACTTTATAAAGTTTCAAAAAAGAATGGTAAAAAAGAAGAAATTATTTACTGCTGGGAAGATCATGAACTGGAAGCAGCAAAGAAAAAAATAGGAAAAGGCTATTATGTCCAGAGATACAAAGGGCTCGGAGAAATGAATGCATCTCAGCTGTGGGAAACAACAATGAATCCTGAAACGCGTACTTTGATTCAGGTTTCTATTGAAGATGCTGCCATCGTCGAAAGAAGAGTCACGGTTTTAATGGGCGATAAAGTTGAACCACGTCGAGAATGGATCGAGCAGAATGTGCAGTTCTCTTTAGAGGATGATTATCAGATCTAGGAGGTTTATATGAGTGATAAAAAAATAATCATGAATCTGGAAACGATCATGGGAGATCGTTTTGGAAAGTACTCAAAATATATTATACAAGATCGTGCCTTGCCTGATGTTAGAGATGGACTAAAACCCGTTCAAAGAAGAATCCTGTATTCAATGCATAAGGAAGGTAATATTGCGACCAAACCTTATCGAAAATCAGCAAAAACGGTAGGGAATGTTATTGGTAATTATCATCCTCATGGGGATACTTCTGTCTATGATGCAATGGTCAGACTTTCTCAGGAATGGAAAATGAGAGCACCATTGATTGATATGCAGGGGAATAATGGTTCTATTGATAATGATCCACCAGCTGCGATGCGTTATACTGAAGCCAGATTATCGCCAATTGCTTCCGAACTGCTGAAAGATCTGGATAAAGATACAGTTTTGATGTCATTAAATTTTGACGACACTGAATATGAACCAACAGTTCTGCCAGCAGCTTATCCAAATCTTCTTGTCAATGGGGCAACTGGAATTTCGGCAGGATATGCTACGGATATTCCTCCACATAATCTCGCAGAAGTCATTGATGCAACGATTCATCGTATCAAATATCCAAACTGTCATTTAGACAAGATCATGGAATTTATGAAAGGACCTGATTTTCCAACAGGAGCGATTGTTGAAGGAATCGATGGCATTAAAACTGCATTTAAGACTGGAAAAGGAAAGGTCATCGTTAGAGCTAAAACAGAAATTGAAGAACAGAAGAATATCAATCAGATCATTATTACGGAAATACCATATGAAGTCAACAAAGCGGAACTGGTCAAAAAGATTGATGAGATTCGCTTCAATAAAAGTATTGATGGTATAATTGAAGTTCGTGATGAATCTGACCGAGAAGGATTAAGAATCGTTATTGATCTGAAAAAGACCATTAATGTAGAAAATACACTGAATTATTTTTTCAAAAATACCGATCTGCAGAAAAACTATAATTATAAC
Source organism: uncultured Bacillota bacterium (assembly GCA_949290865.1). Lineage (GTDB taxonomy): Bacteria > Bacillota_I > Bacilli_A > Erysipelotrichales > Coprobacillaceae > Faecalibacillus. The sequence continues at coordinate 31,004 of CASETM010000100.1, read as the reverse complement.
ATGGTCGCTATCAAGGATAAAAGACCTGAACAGATGGGAGTTCTTGCGATTATAGATGGCTATATTGATCATCAGATCGATGTAGTTACAAGAAGCAGCTTATTTGATCTTGAAAAAGCCCGCAGCAGGCTTCATATTGTTGATGGTCTGATCAAAGCAATTTCTATCCTTGATGATGTTGTTAAAACCATTCGTCAGTCTAAAGACAAAAGTGATGCCAAAAATAATTTGATCATCGCATATGGTTTTACGGAAAAGCAGGCTGAAGCAATCGTAATGCTGCAGCTTTATCGCTTGACGAATACGGATATTGTCATGCTGGAAAAAGAAAAAAAGGAATTAGATGACAAAATCAAAGAATTAAATGAAATTCTGGACAGTGATACAGTTTTAAGACAGGTGATCATTGATCGTCTAAGAGATATTAAAAAGAAATATCCAATGGCAAGATTGACAGAAATCAAAAATGAAGTCAGTGAAATCAAAATTGATGAAAAAGCCATGATCATTGCGGAAGATATCAATGTATCAGTGACCAGAGATGGATATATTAAGCGTATCTCACAAAGATCACTTAAAGCCAGTGCAGGAACACCATTTGGAAAAAAAGATGAAGATTCACTGATTGCCTTATATGAAGCAAGCACGACAGATCATTTGCTGCTGTTTACAAACAAAGGAAATTATCTTTTTGTACCTCTTCATAAGATTGAAGAATTCAAATGGAAAGATATTGGTAAACATATCAGTTACCTGATCAAAGTTGGGGCAGATGAAAAAATCATTTCGACAATTCTGGTTAAAAGTTTTGATTTGCCATTGTTTGTTCTACTGGCCACCAAAAATGGACAGATCAAACGAACATCTTTAAAAGAATTTGAAGTTCAAAGATATTCAAAAGCAATCAAAGGTATGGGACTTAAAGGTAATGATGAAGTCATTTCAGCAAGACTGACCAATGATCAACAAGGTATTCTGTTAACAACAAAAGCAGGATATGGTGCGCTTTACAGTGAACAGGAAGTGTCTGTTTTAGGTATCAAAGCCGCTGGTATCAAAGCTTTAAATGTAAAAAATGATGAAATTGTGTCGGTTGAAACATTTGATCCTTTACACAACGGTTCTGTTATTCTGATGAATACTGAAGGACAGATCAAACGTCTGAAAATCTCAGATATTCCTCCATGCAAACGAACAAATAAGGGGATTATTCTGTATAAAAATCTAAAGACAAAGACGATATATCTTTATAATACATTGATTGTAGATACAAATGATACAATGACAGCTTTAACCAGTAAGCAGGAAATATATCATTATAAAGCAACTGATTTTAGCTTTTCATCGCTGCAGTCGCGTTTTACCGGATTCATTTCGCTCGACAAAGATGAACAGATCTTAATGAACAGGATAGATAGAAATATGTCAACAGATGATTTTATTCTGACACAGGATATGACTGAAAATACAGGTCAGAATAATAGTTCTCAAAATGAACCGGAAAGAAAAGTAATGCATTCTGAAGGACAGGTGAAAAAAGCATCACAAATTACCAGCAAGACAAAAAAACAGGATGTTAAATATGAAAAAATTACACTAGAAGATATTCTGAATGAAGAGTTTTAAACGGTTCATATTGAACCGTTTTTGTTTATATGACATTTGAGCAGTTTAATCAGAGCTTTTTTTTCAATGCGCGAAACATATGAACGGCTGATATGATACAGTTCAGCAATTTCATTTTGCGTATATTTTCTAGAATTGTACAAACCATATCTTTTCGTAAGGATATCTTTTTCTTTTTCTGACAATGACTGAAAATGATGCATTAACTCATTAATTTGAGATTCCTTGTAGATCTGGTCAATGATTTCTGGATCATCATTTTTCAGGAGATCTTCCAGAACGATTTCACTGCCGTCTTTATCGATACTTAAAACTTCATTTAAAGATACTTCTGCCTGTGTTTTTTTTGTTGAACGCAAATGCATGAGAATTTCATTTTCGATACATCGGGAAGCATAGGTCGCAAAGCGGATATTTTTATCACTTTGAAAGTTGTCAACAGCTTTGATTAGACCAATGGTGCCAATTGAAATGAGATCTTCCTGCAGTTCTTTGTTAGCTTCATATTTTTTGGCAATATGAGCTACCAGTCTTAGGTTTTTTTCAATCAGAACATCTCTGGCTTTTTTATCACCTTCTGCTTTTTTCTTCAGGTAAAACTTTTCTTCTTTTTGTGTCAGTGGCAGCTGAAAAGATTTTGAGCGAATATAAGAGATAAAAAAAGCGTTATTTAATAATGCCATTATGAATGTGTACATACTTTCACCTCCTTACTAATAAATGCTTAATAAAAAAAATAATGTCAATTCATCAGTAATTATGTCAGGCCAATCTCTTTTCTTTTCTTTTAAAATAGCGTAAAATAAGGTACAATTGAACAGGTAAGGAGAGTATATGGAAAAAATCAAATGTTATGGCTGTGGAGCTGTGATCCAAAGCGACGATGAAAAAAAGATAGGATATGTTCCTAAAAATGCATTAAATAGAGACCAGGTATTATGCCGTAGATGTTTTCAGCTGAAAAACTATCATCAACTTCAAAAAGCAGAGCTGACTGATGATGATTTTCTGGCGATTTTAAATCGCATTGGCGAAGAAAACTGTCTGGTTATTTATATGATCGACTTGTTTGATTTTAATGGCAGTATGATTCAGGGTCTTTTACGTCATATCAATTATAATGATGTAATCGTGGTTGCCAACAAAAGGGATATTTTACCGAAATCGATCAAAGACCATAAAATCGAAATGTGGGTTAACAGACAGTTAAAAAAAGAAGGAATACGTCCATTGGCGGTTTTATTGACAAGTGGCAAGAAAAATTATCATTTAGATGAACTGATGAATATGATCGATCAGTATCGCAAGGGAAGAAATGTCTATGTTGTCGGTGTAACCAATGTTGGTAAATCATCACTGATCAATGCATTATTAAAAGCTTATGGTCAAAATGATGCACTGATTACAACCAGTGAATTTCCAGGGACAACTCTAGACATTATTGAAATACCATTGGATGATCATAGCTGTCTTTATGATACTCCGGGAATTATTAACAGACATCAGATGGCTCATCTTTTAAGTCAGGATGATGTCAACATGATCATGCCGCAAAGCGAATTGAAACCTGTCAATTATCAGTTGAATGATAGACAGACGCTTTATTTTGGTGGTCTGGCGCGATTTGACTATTTAAAAGGAAATAAAACATCATTAACATGTTATTTTAATAAGAGATTAAAGCTTCATCGAACCAAGCTGGAGAAAGCTGATGAGCTATATAATCGTCATATGACGTTAAAGCCAGAAATCAAAGATATCAAAACTATGAAAGATTTTAAAACATACCAGTTTACTTTACCTGATCATAAAGTTGATATTGTTATTTCTGGATTAGGGTTTATAACGCTTAAAGAAGGAAAAGCTATTATTGAAATCAAGGTTCCTGATGGGGTCGGAGTCTTTATCAGGGATGCTTTAATATAGGAGGTTAATATGTTAACAGGAAAACAGAAAAGATTTTTAAGAAGTGAAGCACATCATTTAAATGCGATTTTTCAAATTGGAAAAGAAGGTTTGCATGAAAAACAGATCCTGGGAATAGAAGAAGCGTTAGCTGCAAGGGAACTGATCAAAGTGAAGATCCTGGAAACATGCACAACGTCAAAAGAAGAGATTGCTGATGAACTATCGCAGAATACCGGAGCAGAAATTGTTCAGATCTTAGGAAGAACAATTATCTTGTATCGCGAAAGTGAGAAGGAGCTGTATCAGCTGCCATGAAAAAAATAGGGATCATTGGTGGATCTTTTGATCCGATTCATCTGGGTCATACCAAAATCATAAAAGCAGCAATTGAACAGCTGTCACTTGATCAGCTTCTTATCATTCCAACAAAAAACAACCCTTGGAAAGAGAAAACGATTGCCAGCAATCAGCAAAGAATCCGAATGATTGAAATTGCAACAGAAGATATTCCCAAAGCAACTGTAGATACTGTTGAGCTAGAGCAGGAACATAATGATAAAAACTACACAATCGATACTGTTAAAATTTTAAAGAAAAGATATCCGGATGATCAGCTTTTCTATATTGTTGGAATGGATCAGGCAATTCAGTTTGACAAATGGAAAAAAGCCAAAAAGATAGCTGAAACTGTGCAAATGATCACTTTTGACAGAAAAGGTTATGAAAGCAATGAAAATATAAAAAAATATCATTTTCTTGTCATTAAGGTGAAACCATCTGCTGAATCAAGCACTGCTTTCAGGCAGGGAGATATCAGTGTTGTTGATAAAGAAGTACTAAAATATATATGTAATGAAGGAATTTATTTAGAGCAGATCGTTAAGGTCTATATGTCAAAAAAACGATTTCTTCATACCTGTTCGGTTGCTGAACTGGCTGCTGAATTTGCCAGAAATAATGGAATTGATGAAAAAAAAGCTTATATTGCGGGGATGTTTCATGATGTTGCTAAAGAGATGGATCCTGATGAAGCATTGCAGCTGATGAAAGCATATTTTCCGGCATTTGTTGATAAGCCGGCGGCAATTTATCATCAATGGCTGTCAGCATATATGGCACAAAATGTTTTTTACATTGATGATCATGAAATACTCCAGGCAATTACAAATCATACAACTGCCAGTCCAGATATGGCAAAACTGGATATGTGTGTCTACTGTGCGGATAAGCTGGATCCATTGCGTGGATATGATTCTTCATTGCAGATTCAGGTATGCAATAAAGATATTGTGCAAGGTTTCTGTAATGAACTTAATAATTTTTATGAATTTTCAAAAAAGAAAAACAGAAATATTGATGAATGTTTTTTTGAAGTATATAAAGTGTTTTGTAAAGGAGATTTGAATGGATAAATTAAAAACAATCGTCCAGACATTGGATGATAAATTGGCTAATGATATTGTCGTGATGGATATGTCTTTGAATAGTTCTATCTGTGATTATTTTGTTATTGCTACAGGAAGCAATGAACGTCTTTTACAGTCTTTAAAGGATTATGTAGAAGAAGCATGTGATAAAAAAGGATATTATGTCAAGAATATTGAAGGAAGAAAAGACAGTAAATGGATATTGATGGATTATGGAGATATCATTGTTCATCTTTTTGATCCGGAAGAAAGAAAGAATTTTAATATTGAAAAACTGTGGTCTGATCAGCCTAGGCTGCCTATTGAGGAATTGTTGTAATGTCATATGAAAACTTTTCATATTATTATGACAGTCTGATGGATCAGCGTTTTTATGATGACTATTTAGATTTTATTTGTACACATGCAGACTTTAACAATGTATTTGAACTGGGATGTGGTACTGGCGAAATGGCTATCCGTCTGGCCGAATTGGGAAAAGAGGTCATAGCGACTGATATTTCTGATGACATGCTGGAAGTTGCCAGAAATAAAGCCATGTATCATGATGTTAATATTCGTTTTGCAAAAGTTGATATGTGTGATTTTGAAATTGACGGTGATTTTGATCTGATTTTATGCTTATGTGATTCTTTGAATTATATTTTAAAAGCAGAAGATGTTTTTAAAGTTTTTGAGAATGCGTTTCGTGGTCTAAAGAACAAGGGATCATTTATCTTTGATGTCAATTCCTTATATAAAATGAATACTGTACTAGATGGCTATGAAGAAGAAAGTGATGATCTAGACTATTATTTTCACTGGCAGACTGAAAGAATCGGTCCGGGATTGATCAGACATACTGTGGAAATCAATGATAAGGTGGAAAATGAATATACTTTTGAAGAACATCTGCAGCAGACATTTGCTGTTGATGTCTATATTAAATTGTTAAAAAATGCTGGATTCAACGATATTAAGATTTACAGTGATTTTCATGATTATGATGAAAAATGTGAAAGACTGATTTTTATATGCAGAAAAGAGGGATAAAATGATTGGAATTATTGGTGCAATGCAGGAAGAAGTAGATGCTTTGCTTGCTAAAGCAAAGATCATAGCACATAAAAAAATTTTAGAATATACGTTTTATGAAGGATTGATAGAAGAAAAAGAAGTTGTCATTTTACAGGGGGGGATTGGAAAGGTCAATACCGCTATTTGTGTAACTCTGCTGCTGACAAATTATGATATCGATTATGTCATTAATATTGGTTCAGCTGGTGGCTTGAAAGAATATGAAAATGTTGGGGATGTGGTCATTTCCAGTCATGTTGCCTATCATGATCTAGATCTCAGTTCATTTGGAAGAAAAATAGGTGAACTTCCTGATTTACCTTATCTGATCCCGGCAGATCAACAGCTTGTGCAAAAAGCACAGTGTATTTTAGACAGATTAAATATTCATGAAAATGTAGGACTGATTGTTTCTGGAGATCAGTTCGTTGATAAAAAACAACAGGTCGAAAGTATAAAAAACAATTTTCCTGAAGCGTTATGCAGTGAAATGGAAGCTGCTGCAGTAGGGCATGTCTGTCACAAGTTCAAAGTCCCATTTATTATTGCACGTTCATTGTCAGATGTTTACGGAAAAGGCGAATCGTCAGTTCAGTTTGATGAATATCTTAAAACGGCCAGCGAAAATTCAGCAAATCTATGTGTTGCATTGCTTAAAGAACGGGTATAGATATGCGTGAGGGAAAAGTTGAATTATTAGCACCAGCGGGAAGTTATGATGCCCTGGTTGCTGCAGTGCAGGCAGGTGCAGATGCTGTCTATGTTGGTGGTCTGCAGTTTGGTGCCAGAGCTTTTGCCAATAATTTAGATAATGAAACTATGCAAAAAGCGGTTACTTACTGTCATTTACGTAATGTGGCTCTTTATGTAACGGTCAATACTTTATATGATGATGACCAGTTTGAGGATTTAACGGAATATCTTTCTTTTTTATATGAAATAGGTGTCGATGCTTTTATCATACAGGATATGGGACTGTTTCATATTGTTAAACAGTATTTTCCGGAAATTGAAATACATATGTCTACACAGGCAAGTATTAGAAATATTGAAGGAGTAAGATATTTCCAGGATCTCAATGTAAATCGTGTTGTGCTGGCCAGAGAGATGAATATTGAAGAAATTGCAGAAATAGGACATCAATGTGACATTGATATCGAAGTCTTTGTTCATGGAGCATTATGCATGTCTTACAGTGGACAATGTCTGATGAGTTCTATGATTGCCAAAAGAAGTGGTAATAAAGGCAAATGTGGTCAGCCATGCCGACTGCCATATGATCTACTGGAAGATGGCAAAATCATTTCAAAAGAAGATAAGTATCTGCTGTCTCCTCAGGATCTTTGCACCATTAATCATATTGACGAACTGATTGAGGCAGGTATCAAATCTTTTAAGATTGAAGGACGAATGAAACGACCGGAATATGTATATACTGTTGTCAGTTCATATCGAAAAGCAATAGATCAGTATCTGCAGAAAAAACATGCTGAACATTTCAGCACTGATGAAATGAAAATGATGTTCAATCGTGGTTTTACTGAAGGCTTTTTATTTAATGATTCTATTTCACTGGCGAAATCTATTCCTGGACATCAAGGGATGTTTCTAGGAAATATCATTTCCTATCATAAGAAAAGTCATCTTTTATATATTAAGCTTCAGGATCAGCTTTTTCAAAATGACAGAATTTATTTTCCAAAAAACGATCTGACTAGAACAGTTACAAAACTTTACAGGAATGGACAGCTGGTTCGCTGTGCTGATAAAGGAGACCAGATTGCTATTGAACTGAACAGCAAGATCGATCTGCAGCAAGATGTCTATAAAGTGCTAGATATTCAGTTAATAAATAACATTGATAAAGCTCTAAAAAAAGAAAATGTTCATATACCGATTTCAATGAAATTGACTGGAGAGACTGAAAAACCATTGACTTTAACAGTATCAGATGGAAAAAATGAAGTGATTGTATCAGGAGACATGAAGGTGGAAAGAGCTATCAATGTACCATTAACAAAACAAAGGATCGTACAGCAGTTAAGTAAATTGGGCAATACTGTTTATGAGGTGGAACACATAGATGTTTCTTTTCCTGATGATGGTATGATTGCCATTAAAGCAGTCAATGATTTGCGTAGAAATGCGATGGCTTTATTAGATAGAAAAAGATGTATGGTTCAAAGGCAAAAACCAGCAGCTTTTGATTTTGCTTTTCATACAAGAAAAAGAACTGTACCAAAACTTGCTATCAAAATCACAGATATGGAACAGTTAAAAAACGTTCATTTTGAAAAAATCAGCAAAATTTTCATTCCATTCTATAATTATAAAGAATATCATGAAAAACTGCTTCCTTATGTGCCTTTTCTTTATGATGAAAAGGATCTCGCTGAGTTTAAAAAAAGCAGAATCTATCAGCTTTGTGATACCATTATGGTCAGTGATTTTGGTGCTTACCATATGCTTCGTAATGAAAAGAGAATCATTTTGAACCATAATTTTAATATAACTAACAGTTTTGCTGTTCAGGAGTTGAAAGATGACTGTGTGCTGTCTTTAGAAACGACTAGAAAGCATATAAACAGTATGGCTGGGGACCAGAACTTTTATTTTTTGGCATATACAAAAAATATCAATATGAATATGAAGCACTGTATTATTTCTGAACATTATTTTGGTCATAAGAATAAGAACTGTTCATTATGCAGAAAACATCACTATCAGCTTAAAGATCGAATGAATAAAAAATATGATATCATAACAGACCGTTATTGTCATAATTATCTTTTGAATAATCGAGCAGTTTACATTGATCAGCTTGATCATTTAAACTGTGATTATGTTTTATTAGAGTTTTTTAATGAAAATGCGACACTGATCAACAAAATAATTATGGATTTTCAAAACAATATTTTATTAAATAAGAAAAGTGATTTTATTCATAATTTAGACACATTTAGAGGTTATTATTAATTATATTTTGGAAATATACAAAAATAATCTCTTTTTTTATTAATTTTTTTGCAATTATCAAAAAAATATTTGCATATAAATAAGGAAAATGCTAAAATCCAATTAAGGAGGGGATATTATGGCAATCGATTTAGAGTTAGCGAAAAGATTACGTTCATATAGGAATTTCAAACATCTTACACAAAAAGACGTTGCATCTTACTTAAGTGTACCTCATTCAGCTGTATCAGATATAGAAAATGGAAAAAGAGATATTACGGTCAGTGAACTGAAGATTTTTTCAAACTTATATGGGAGAAGTGTTGAAGAAATCATGAGTGGAAAAAAATACGATTATTATAATATAGCAAATATTGCCCGATTGCTGACAGAATTACCTGATGATGATTTGAAAGAGGTTATGTTTATTATTGAATACAAAAGAAAAAGAAACGAAGAGCGTAATCGATAATAATATCATCCTGTTTTTTGGATAATAGAAAGAAAATTTCATCTGTATAAAATAAAAAATGACTGTGTGAAACAGTCATTTTTGCTTATTTCTGCAGGTATGTTTTGTAAACAAGTTCTGCAAACAGGGAATTTGACCAGGATCATTTTTGTGAAAACTTTCTTGGGTGACGTTTTCATTATTATCTGTTTTCAGAATCATTTTGATCATTCCTTTGGCTTCAGTCTCGGTACCAGTCAGTCCCTGCATTGATAGGGCAATATACCAGATATGGTTTTCTGGTGTATGTGGGCTGCCTATGCCTGCAGCTGCAGTTCCCTGATAAAAATAAGGATTGTTTTTGCTTAAAATAAAACGTCTTGTATTTTGATAAACAGGATCATTTTGATCTTTAAAGCCTAGATAATGAATTGATAAAAGAGAGGGGACATTCGCATCATCCATGAGCATATAGTTTCCATAGCCGTCTGTCTCATATGCATAGATACGACCAAATTCAGGATGATTCACGATGCCAAAACATTCAATTCCATAATCGATATCCTATTTAAGGTCTCTGGCTTTTTCATAGAGAATGTCATCATGATATATGTCTTCAGCGAATTCCATTATATATTCAAGAATAACACTGGCAAACATGTTTGCAGTAATCAGGTAAAAAGCGACAGGCATCATCGCTTGATCGGAATCCGCTCCAGGTCATACCTGTTTCATTGACTTTGAATCCCTTCCCATATCTTCTCAAAGTTTCTGTTGCTTCTCTTTTTCATATTTTTGCGATCGGATGCTCAAAATGATAAAGAGAATTTTCATGATTCTGTTCAAGAATAAATGTGTCGACAATGGTGTGCATGGCTTTTTGAAAAAGTTTATCAGAGATTGTCTGATCATGTGTCAGATGATAATAATGATATGCTAAACGTACTGGATAGCAAAGTGAATCTACTTCATACTTTCTTTTCCAGACAAGAGGATGCATGACAGTAAGATCATAATATTCTCTTTCATGGACCGGTTTTTGATTAAAGGCATAGCATATGGGTCAAGAAGAATGAATTTCATCTGCTTTTTAATAAGATCAGAGATGACAGCGGCAAGCTGCTGATCTTTTTTAACAAAAGGTAAATAATGGTTTACCTGGGCTGATGAATCTCTCAGCCACATGGCTGGAATGTCACCTGTAATAATAAATGTTTCGCCTTCATCTGTTTGCTGTATTGTTGTTTCGATTGTGGAAACAAAGTATTTTTAAACATTTTTAACAACTTAGGATCGAAGACCAGGGTGCTGTCAGCCTGTTCTAAAACCTTCTGAATTGACTATGGATAACTAATAATAATTGTTTTGCTTTGTGAATTGTTAGAATTATTTTCTGTTTTGATTGAATTTTGTTACAAGTTCCTTGAATTCATTTAAAATAGCAATGTTTTGTTTAATCAGGGATTGATGTATTTCTTCTAGCGTTTGCGAATTATAGAAATGGACGTCAACGGTTTCAGGATCAATATTGACAATTGCATAGCTTCCACAATTGGTTTGCCCACGATTAAACATGATGCTTCCAGGATTAATGAAAAACTTATGCCTGTATTCTTTGATATAAGGGACATGAGTATGTCCATGAAAACAAATATCGCAGTTGGTTTCAATCATGTGCTGATAGAGCGTTTCATAGCCGGCATAGATATTGTAACAGTGACCATGTGTAATCAGACACTGATGATTTTCAATTTCTATGATCTCATCAATGGGCAGAAAATCCTGATCATGGTTTCCTCTGACAACATGCATTTTTTCTAACAGCGGTTCGTTTTGCTGAAAAACACTGTCACCGCAATGAATAATCAGGTCTGCCTGATTATTTTGAAGAACATGGTCTAAAATTTCGTTATATAAATGACTGTCACTTATAAGTAGCACTTTCATAAATTCATCTCCATATATCAGTATAATTTATATTATATTACTTTTTAGATGGAAAAGCTATTTTTTGATTAGATAAAAAATGGATAAGAAAGGGTTTACAATTAATACGATTATTGATAAAATATAGTTAAGTTAAAAAAAGGAGTGTTATGAAATGAAACAAATTTTATTAGTTTGTTCAGCAGGTATGTCAACTAGTTTATTAGTTACAAAAATGGAAGCTGCTGCAAAAGAAGATGGATATGATTGCAAAATTTTTGCATTACCATTCTCTGATGCACCTAGAGTATTAGAAGATGTTGATGTTATTTTACTTGGCCCACAAGTAAGATTCCAAAAATCAGCTATCGAAAAATTAGCTGCTGGACGTAAAAAAGGGCCTATTCCTGTTGACGTAATCGATATGAGAGATTATGGTACAATGAACGGAAAAGCTGTATTTGCATTAGCTAAAAAAATGATCGAAGGATAATAGAATTTTTTTTCGGTAAACAGGGAGAATTCTCCCTTTTATAAACTATATTAAGGAAGGTATTTTGAGATATGAAAAAAATTATGTTAGTGTGTGCTGCAGGTATGTCAACTAGCTTATTGGTTACTAAAATGGAAAAAGCTGCTGCAGCTATGGGAGATGAAGTAGAAATCTTCGCATTACCAATTTCTGAAGGAGAAAAAAGAGTTGCTGATGTAGACTGCATCTTGCTTGGCCCTCAAGTTAGATTCCAAAAATCAACTATTGAAAAAGCTATGGCTGCCGCTGGTGTAAACAAACCATGTGATGTCATCGATATGAAAGATTATGGTATGATGAATGGTGAAGGTGTTTACAAAAAAGCTAAAGCTATGATGGGTGAATAATTAATTATGATAACATGACTTCTTTTAAGAAGTCATTTTTATTTTGTTCTTTTTTATTTATTGGCCTTATGATATAATCATTAACAAATCAGGAGGATGAAATATGGAAAAAGGAATTATTACAGTTGTTGGAAAAGATCAGGTTGGTATTATTGCGAAAGTATGTACATATCTGGCTGATAATAAATTAAATATTTTAGATATTTCACAGACGATTATTCAGGGATATTTTAATATGATGATGATCATTGAAATTAATGAAAGTGTCAAAGAATTTGCAACAATCTGTGAAGATCTGGAAGCTTTAGGAAATGAAATCGGTGTCAATATTAAATTGCAGCATGAAAATATTTTTAATAAAATGCATCGTATCTAAAAGGAGAACCGTATGATAAATTTATTTGAAGTTGCCGAAACAAATAAAATGATAGAACAGGAGAATCTTGATGTCCGTACAATAACATTGGGAATCAGTCTATTAGATTGTATGGATCATGATATCGATGTTTTATGTACAAATATATATAACAAAATAACTGGTGTTGCCAGAAATCTTGTTTCTACTGGAGAAACCATTGAAAAGAAGTATGGAATACCAATTGTTAATAAGCGTATTTCTGTTACCCCAATTGGCTTTGTTGGAGCAAATGCCTGCAAGACAAAAGAAGATTTTGTGAAAATCGCAAAGGTTCTTGATAAGTGTGCAAAAGAACTGAAAGTCAATTTTATAGGCGGTTACAGTGCCATTGTTTCTAAAGGAATGACAAAAGCTGAAAGACTGCTGATTGAATCCATTCCTGAAGCGATGAAAGTGACAGATAATGTATGCAGTTCTGTCAATGTTGGATCAACAAAAACAGGAATTAATATGGATGCAGTAAAATTAATGGGGGAAATTATTAAGAAAACAGCATATCTGACAAAAGAAAATGATTCAATTGGCTGTGCCAAACTTGTTGTTTTATGTAATGCACCTGATGATAATCCTTTTATGGCAGGAGCTTTTCATGGTGTCAGTGAAGCTGACTGCATTATCAATGTTGGTGTCAGTGGTCCAGGTGTTATGCGCAATGCCATTGAAAAATGTCATGGTGAAGACTTTGGTTCACTATGTGAAACAATAAAAAAGACAGCATTTAAAATTACCAGAGTTGGACAGCTTGTTGCACTAGAAGCTTCAAAAGCATTGGATGTGCCTTTTGGGATCATCGATCTATCTTTGGCGCCAACACCTGCAATTGGCGACAGCATTGCTGACTGTCTAGAAGGAATGGGATTAAGCAGTGTCGGCGCTCCTGGAACGACTGCAGCGCTGGCTATCTTAAATGATCAGGTTAAAAAAGGTGGTGTCATGGCTTCATCATTCGTTGGTGGGTTAAGTGGTGCTTTTATACCGGTAAGTGAGGATCAGGGAATGATCGATGCTGTAGAAAGAGGTTCATTGACATTGGAAAAATTGGAAGCAATGACCTGTGTATGCAGCGTAGGATTGGATATGATCGCTATTCCTGGTGATACTCCAGATACAACTATTTCAGGAATAATTGCTGATGAAATGGCAATCGGTATGATTAATCAGAAAACGACAGCTGTGAGAATTATTCCTGTAATTGATAAAACAGTGGGTGATACAGTAGAATTTGGGGGATTGCTTGGATATGCACCAATCATGCCTGTTAACCAGTTTGACTGTTCAGAATTTGTTAACCGTGGGGGAAGAATTCCTGCACCTATTCATAGTTTTAAAAATTAGGCATTGCCTAATTTTTTTATATATAATTAATTATAAATTATTATTAATATAATAATTAACGGTTGACTGTCATGGTCATCCCATATAGAATAAAACTGTCATAAAGGAGGAATACGATGATAGTTAATGAACGTGAATTACATGAAGAATGTGGTGTATTTGCAGTCTGTGGCTATAAAGATGCCGCAGCAATGTGCTACTATGGATTGCATAGTCTGCAGCACCGTGGACAGGAAGCAGCAGGGATCATTGTTAAAGATCACAATAAACTGTCCATACGGAAAGGTGAAGGACTGGTTACGGAAGTTTTTCATCAGGAAATGCTGACAAAAATGAAAGGAGACTTTGCAATTGGTCATGTTCGCTATTCAACTGCCGGTGGTGGGGGATACGCAAATGTTCAGCCTTTACTTTTTCGCACTTTAAATGGGTCATTAGGAATTGCCCATAATGGAAATATTGTTAATGCTAACCAGCTTAAAGCAGAATTGGAAAGTAAAGGTAGTATTTTTGCCAGCACATCAGATACAGAAATTCTTGGTCATTTGATCATGAGAGCTGAAGGACGTATGATTGATCGTATATGTGATTCGCTACAGCGTCTGGATGGTGCTTTTGCATTTCTGATTTTGATAGAAAATGCTTTATATGTAGCCAGAGACAAATATGGATTACGTCCTCTAACGATTGGACAGCTTCCATCAGGAGCATATGTTTTTTCATCAGAAACATGTGCATTTGAAGTGGTTGGTGCAAAGTTTATTAAAGATGTTCAACCAGGAGAGGTTATAAGAGTCAAGGATGGTCAACTGTTGTCGAAGTACTATACTGATCAAAGGAGCAATCATATCTGCGCCATGGAATACATATATTTTTCCAGACCAGACAGCCAGCTGGAAGGAATTAACGTTCACACAAGCAGAAAAAATGCTGGCAAACAGCTTTTCTATGAATCATCAGTAGATGCAGACGTTGTCATTGGAGTTCCAGATTCTTCGATATCTGCTGCTATTGGCTATGCTGAAGTGTCACATATTCCTTACGAAATGGGGCTGATTAAAAATAAATATGTGGGCCGAACTTTTATTCAGCCAACTCAGGAAATGCGTGAACAGGGTGTCAGGATGAAACTTTCTGCTGTTTCATCGATTGTCAATGACAAAAGGGTCATTATGATTGATGATTCTATTGTCAGAGGGACAACTTCAAAGAGGATTGTTCGACTGTTAAAGGATGCTGGTGCCAAGGAAGTCCATGTCAGAATTGCCTCACCACAATTTAAATTTCCGTGTTATTATGGTGTGGATACGGCTACTCAGGCAGAACTGATTTCCAGTAAAATGGATGTCAATGAACTATGTCGTTATATTGAAGCGGATTCATTAGCATTTCTTTCTGAAAAAGGTATTCAGAATTCTATCTGCAGTGAAAGTAAAAAGCAACATAGCGAGATCTGTTTAGCATGTTTTAATGGAAAATATCTGACATCATTATATGATGCAGAAAAAGCAGTTAAACATTGTACAGAAAAGGACAGTATTTAGTTACTGTCCTTTATAAATATCGATATATATACAACTTCGCATAATGTATATTATGTAACTTTTATAGACTAAATTTTACTGTACAATACCAATGAATATGTGACTATCAATAGAATATCGATCAGATCCATAAACAGCAGAATTTTTACTTTGTATCGCTGATAGTTGTTAAAGCAAGCCAAGAATGAGCTGATAACCATAAAAACTGCAATGCAGTAAAAACAAATGATGATTGGCAGCTGACTGATCTGCAAGGAAAAAATAAATAAGAGCGATGCAACAAAGTCAGCACCAAGAGATAAGAAAATAATTTTTCTGATTTTTTCTGTCATACATGTTTTCTATTTTAGCTGGTCTAAAACAGATCCTCCTATTCCGTGATATGGTATATTAAAGTTTTCACTGATCGTTGCACCAATAATGCCAAAGGTATTACCATCTGCAAGTGTACATCCTTTAGAAAATGATTTCGCATATATCAGTAAAGGAACCTGTTCTCTGGTATGATCAGTTCCTTTATAAGTTGGATCATTGCCATGATCAGCTGTTATCATCAGTAAATCATTTTCCTGTAGATTTTCTAAGAGTTCAGTTAACTGTCCATCAAATTCTTCAATTGCCTGACCATAACCCAAAGCATTTCTTCGATGTCCATAGACAGCATCAAAATCAACTAAATTTGTAAAAATAACACCATATATATCTTTTTTTAACAAATCTATTGTTTTAACCATTCCATCATGATTGTTTTCAGTATGAATAGCTTCGGTAATTCCCTGATGAACAAAAATATCGGAAATTTTTCCAACAGCAATGACATCAAAATGATTATCTTTTAGTTCATCTAATACAGTTCTATCAAAAGGAGCAAGAGCATAGTCATGACGATGAGAAGTTCTAATGAATTTCCCCTTTTCTTTACCAATGTACGGTCTTGCAATTACTCTCCCTACTTTCCATCTGTCATCCATAGCAATTTCTCGGGCTATCTCACAGGCCTGATACAGTTCTTCTAAAGGAATGATGTCTTCATTGGCCGCAATCTGAAAAACTGAATCAGCTGAAGTATAGACGATCCAGTCACCAGTCCTGATTTGGTGTTCACCATACATATCAAGGATTTCAGTACCACTGCAGGCAATATTGCCAACACATTTTCGTCCGGTTTTTTCTTCAAAGATCTTTATGAATTCTTCAGGAAATCCTGTTTCGGTAAAGGTGATAAAAGGATCAATAGTTTTTAATCCCATCATTTCCCAATGCCCAGTCATCGTATCTTTTCCATTTGAAGCTTCGTTTAATTTCATAGCATATGCCTGTTGATTTTCTGTTTTTTGAATACCGGTAAATTCACCAAGCTTGCCTAGACCCATATTTTCCATATTTTTGACATTTAATCCCTGACAGGCATCACAGATATGAGCCAGAGTATTTGCTCCTTCATCGTCATATTTTTTTGCATCTGCTGCATGACCAATACCCATGGAATCACAGACAATTAGAATAATTCGTTTAAATTTCATTTTGTTCTCCATTTCTTCATATTATTTTTCTTTTTGCTTGTTTTGATGAGACCTTATATGAAAACGGTTATAGTCTTCGATAAGTTTTGTGTTTGTAATATGTGTATAAATTGTTGTTGTTGAAATATCGCTATGACCGAGAAGTTCCTGAATTGATCTAAGATCAGCGTTGTTTTCCAGTAAATGTGTTGCATAAGTATGTCTGATCGTATGTGGAGAAATCTTCTTGGTTATACCGGCCTTTAAAGCAATGTTATTTAATATTTTATAAAAATTTTCCCGACTGACGGGTTGAAGCTTTTTATCAAAAAAAAGAAAATGATTTGTTTTAAAGTCTAAATAAGGATTTCTGAACTCAACGATATATTTGTTGACAATATCACATACATAATGATTAAGAGGAACGAGTCTTTCCTTGTTTCCTTTGCCAATGACCTTTAAATACATCATTTTAAGGTTGATCTGCGAAAGTTGAATATTCACCAGTTCAGAAACACGGATACCCGAAGCATACAGCAATTCGATCATTGCGCGATTTCTAGCTGATATGAAATCAGTCATTGTAACACTGTTTAAAAGCTGATCCATTTCTTTAACTGATAGGACCTGCGGCAGCTTTTTTTGTGACTTTGGCAGTTCGAATACTGACATGATATTGGTTGTCAGAATGTTTTCTTTGACAAGAAACTTGAAGTAGTTTCTTAAAGAAATAATTTTTCTGGAAACGGTTGAAGTGGCTAAGGATTCTAAGGTTCCCAGATATATTCTGATGTGATCTTTTTCGATATCTTCGACGGTATCCAACTCATAGGATTCATTGATAAAGTTCGTAAAAGCAATAATATCTCTTAAATATGCCTTTAAAGTATTATCACTGATCCCTTTTTCTACGATCAGGTATGTTTTATATTCCATGATAGCGTCTTTACATTTCATATTTGTTCACCTGCTTATATATTATAACAATAATATGGCGGTGTTTCTACCAGTTTTAAAGCACATAAATTTTGAATATGCATGATAAAAACACAAAGAAAATGCTTATCAGAACATAAGTCAGGATATAGTTTAATAAAACTTTCAGGTTGTAGTTTCCTTTATAAAAAAAAGATAATTTTAACGTCTGGATCGTCAGCTGTAACGACATATATGTCATGATATAAGTTAAAATCAGTTCAATAATTACTTGCGGTACTATATAAGCAAAAGTCATGAACAGTGAATAGTTTTCAATATGAAAAAGTGCATATATAATAACCAGAAAACGATAAGTTACAGAAAGAGAAACAACAGGAATTCCTAGATAACTGGATGAAGCAATGATCAGTACAATTATGTAGGAAATTGAATTGAGCGCGTAATGGATAATAGGTTCTTTTTCAGTAAAAATCACATTATAAATGTAATTGCTGAAACTGTTATTTGATTTAAACAGGTAATATAAAGAAAAAATCATGGAAAATAAAAACATGATCAGGATAAACTGATGCAAAATAAGATTTTTTTTATCTATTTTAAAAGGTATCATATATTTTCCTCCTAAGATAATATATGATACCTGTTTTTTAAAATATGCCTTATGTCATTAAAAAGATTCGTATGTATCAAAAAGACTCATCTGTATCATTTTCTGATGAATGTTGACAGTATTATATAAAGCAACTCTTAATAGACGTACTGGTCTGCCATCATAGTTTTTATCAAACAAGAATTTTGCATTGGAAAGAATCGTTTCATAATCGTTGACATAATGGTCAATAATGATCTGTCTGGAAATACTTTCAAAGCGGGTATATTTAATTGTAATAGCAATTGTATTTGAAATGAGATCATTTTTCTTTGCTCGCTGTGATACATTCTGAGACAGCTTATTGAGAAGATCGTATAAGGTATCAGTATCATTTGTATCATACTGCAGAGTGGTTGAATTTCCGATTGATTTGGCTTCATGTTTTTTGACTTTCACCTTGCTGATATCAATACCATTAGCTTTACGATAAAGCAATAAAGCATTTTTCCCAACAATTGTTCTTAATTTATTATAGTTTTTGAAATCAGCAACATCGCCAATTGTCATGATGCCGGCATTTTTTAGTTTTGGACATGTTTTCTGACCGATGCCAAACATAGCTGATATATCTAATGGCCATAACAGTTCTTTATAGTTTTTTCTGTTTAAGATGGTTATACCCATTGGTTTTTTCATATCACTTGCCATTTTTGCCATAAATTTATTTGGGGCAATCCCAATTGAACAAGGCAGTTTTAATTCCTGAAGAACTCTCCTTTGAATTTCAACAGCGAGAATATAAGGATGAATATCATGCTCTTTAATATATTCAGTAAAATCAACATAACATTCGTCAATGCTGGCAACTTCTAAAACAGTGCTGTAAGAAGCAATCAGCTCAAAAAAAGTATTTGACAGTTTACGATAAAGATCGAAATCAACAGGTTTAACAATAAGATTTTTACACAGTTCTTTTGCCTGATATAAAGGCATGGCAGAATGAATACCATATTTTCTAGCTTCATAGGAAGCAGTGGAAACAATACTGCGGCGATTGTTTCCAGAGATAACCAGTGGTTTTCCTTTTAAAGAAGGCTGGCGTGATACTTCTGCATTTGCGAAAAAAGCATTCAGATCAATATGAAAAATGATTTGCATAGTATCACCTCTACTTCATTTTACCATATCTTTAGTAATGTTGCTGATTTAATGAAGCAGTTTTATGAGATAATCTTAGCTTGTCAGCAATCATAGCAATAAATTCAGAATTTGTTGGTTTTGATTTAGATGCACTGACAGTATAGCCAAATATTTCATCAATTGCTTCTGTATTTCCCCTGTTCCAGGCAACTTCGATGGCATGTCTGATTGCTCTTTCAACACGTGAAGATGTCGTGTTATACTGTCTGGCTATGTCTGGGTATAAAACCTTTGTGACCTGTCCGAGAATTTCAATATTATAATAAGTTGTCATGATTGCGCTTCTTAAATACATATACCCTTTGATATGGGCAGGAATTCCGACTTCATGAAGAATTTCGGTGATTTCGTTTTCAATTCTGACTTTCTGCATTTTTTCATTTTCATTATGATACTGTTCTTTGTTTTCTGAATGACTGTTGATGACCTTTTCAACAATAGAAGCAAAATAATCAAGATTAAAAGGTATTTTTAAACAGTAGCTGACATTGAGCTTTTCTAAAGACTGACCAATCAGAGAATTGGTAAAAGTGGTCAGACAGATGACTTTTTTATAGGCATTTTTATTAATTTCATTGATTTTTTCCAAGATGCCAATACCATCGATATCTGCTAGCAGTAAATCGATTATTAATAAATCACACTTTCTGTTTTTAAAAAATTCTAATGTTTCCATTGCATTCTGACTGCTTCCTTCGATTTGATACAAATTGTTTTTGTTTAAACAATTATTCATTTTTTCTAACAATTCCTTTTTTTCTTCTACAATATAAATTTTCTTTTTTTCCATAATATCCTCCAAATTCTTCTACCAACACGAACATTATATAAATTATTACAATATTTGTTTAGGTATATTTAAAAATGCATTCATATTTCAAATAATTACTAATTTTTCTTTAGGAAATCTATAATTATTATTACATTGTTCGCCCTAATATCGAAATTAATGTAGAAAATCATAAAAAAAGAAATGATTGCTCATTTCTTTTCTTTATTCTTTATTAAGCATCCATTCAATATACATTCCATAGCCTTCCAACTGACTGCTTGCTGATGCATGGGTAACACAGCCAATAAGCTTTTCATTCTGGATGATTGGCGAGCCACTCATTCCTTGAATGATACCATTTGTTTTGTCAATAACATGTTGATCAGTCAGTTTAAACTGGATTCCTTTTTCTTTGATGCTGTCCTGTTTTTCTAGAGCAGTGATTTCGATCTGACATTTTGTTACTGTATTATTGTCTAATACAGTAAGAAAATAAGCTTCACCTAATTCGACTTCATCCTGTGTTGCTGTCTGATATAAGGTTTTATCATGAAGATCGCTGATATATTGACCATAAATACCATAATCGCAGTTTTCGTTGATATCACCAATTTTTTGATCCTGTATTGAACCTATTTTCTTTCCAACTTCAAGTCTTGTACTTTTTTTGATGTTGTCAATGACTGTACTGTATAATGTTCCATTTTGCAGATATGATGCATTCTCATCTGTCATCGAATGACCTAGACAGGCCAGATTGCCAGTGCTGGGATTGTAGTATGTGACGGTACCTATTCCTTTCACACTATCTTTTACATATAATCCAGTAGAAAAATCCTCACCTGCTCTGGCTATTTTCATATCAATATCAATATTTTTGTTATCACGTTTGACAACGACATGGATTTGATCGCTGCTTTCTTTTTTGATGACGTCAGTCAGTGCATCGATAGATGAAATTTTCTGATTATTTGCTTCAGTAATAATATCATAAAGCTTAAAATCAGAAAAAGGATTGTATTTTTCATGATCATATTCGATTTCATAGGCGCCTGTAACCAGTATGCCTTCATAATTTAAAACAATCCCAACTGATTCACCACCTAAATAAACATCAATGGCATATATGGAAGTTATATTAAAGAACAGTAATAAAGAAACAATGAAGGATAAAAAAAGCTTTTTAAAAAGCATAGACACCTCCAGGTAGTTTTTCAACTACACTTTATTTTGGCGTCTATGCCTGAAGTTATGCGTTATTTTTTTAATGCTTTGGCATGTTCTAATGATTCTTTAGTAATGTTTACTCCAGAAATCATTTTTGCCAGTTCTTTAATACTGTCTGATTCATTTAATTCTGTTACAGAAACAGATGTCGTATCTTTATTTTCTGTTTTCTGAATATACAAATGCTGATCTGCAAAACCAGCAACCTGTGCCAGATGAGTGATACAGAGAACCTGCTGTTTGTCAGCAATATCTTTCATGATTTGACCAATACTTTCAGCAACTTTTCCACTGACACCTGTATCAGCTTCATCAAAGATAATCGTATCGATGTCATTAAACTGATTGCAGACAGTTTTTATTGCCAGCATGATTCTTGAAAGTTCACCACCTGATGCAATTTTCTGCAATGGCTTTAATTCTTGACCAACATTGGTAGAAACTTCAATAATAACAAGGTCTTTTCCATTTGCTGTCAGATCCTGTTCAAAAAAACTGAATTTTAACTGGACATGAGGTAAATACAGCTGTTTGAGAATGGTCATGATCTGGTTTTCTAACTGAACTGCCTGAGTCTGTCTCAGTTCACTCATTTTTGCTGCTAACTGTTCTGTTACCTGCATGGAAAGCTGTATTTGTGTTTCCAGATCGTTTAAGATAGCGTCTCTATTGTTAAAATTTTCAATTTTTCTTTCTAGTTCTTCTTTTGAGTGAAGAATAGATTCTATTGTTTGTCCATACTTACGCTTTAATTTATTGAAAGTGAAATATGTATTCTGAATTTCTTCAAAATAGTCTTCATCGAAGTTATTTGATGCTTCGATATCTTGGATTTTTGAATGTAGCTCGCTGACCGTATAATAGAGATCATAAAGCTGATCGTGAATCTGATTGACTTCAGAGTCATCGACATAAGATAATTCGGTAAGACTGTCTTTCAGTAAAGTCAGAACACCATGATTTCCATCAATATATGCATAGAATTTTTCGAAATGCTGTTTGTTTTTTTCGAAATCAGCTAATCTTTTTCTTTCAGCAAAAAGATAATCTTCATCAAAATCATCAAAATTAATTTCATTGATTTCGCTTAACTGTGTTTGATAGAAATCTAACTGCTCATCACTAAGTTCTTCTTTTGATAAAGCATCATATTCTTTTTTTTGCATTTGCATTTTCTGATAAACCTCAGTATATTGTTTTTTGATATCGTATAAAGGTTTACCGATAAAATGATCAAGAATCTGAATATGTTTTTTCTGATCGAACAGCTGATGGGTTTCAAACTGTGAATGAATGTCAATGAGATGCGGCATCACTTTTTTTAATACAATTTGGGTCACATTTTTGTAATTCATCTTGAGTGTTGCTTTGCCATCATTTCTGATCGTTTTTGATACAACCAGCTGACTATCTTCACAGGGAACATGATATTCTTCCAGAAGCTGTTCAATTTTTTTATCGATGGCAAAGATGCCTTCAATAACAGCCTGATCTTTACCTTTTTTGATATAGTCAATACTGGTTCGATCACCACATAATTGACCGATAGCATGAATTATGATTGATTTCCCTGCTCCTGTTTCACCAGTGAGAACGGTCATATGATCTTCAAAATCGATTTGAAGATCATCAATGATAGCAAAGTTGTGAATATATAGACTTTCCAGCATAAATATCACCTATCCTTTAAAACACAAATGTGCTTCTTCTACAACTGATTGAATATCAACAGGATGACTGATATCACCAACGGTAAAATAAGCTAAAAACTCAATATTTCCTTCTCCACCGGTAATTGGTGAAAAAGATAGACCACTTAAAGCAAAATGACATTCATCAGCATATTTTAATACTTTTTCAATAACTTGAACATGAACCTTCTGATCTTTGATGATTCCATTTTTACCGACTTCTTCTTTTCCAGCTTCAAACTGTGGTTTAATCAAAGCGATAATCTCATTACCTTCGCTGAGAATATTCTTTAAGGCAGCAAAAATAAGCTGCAATGAGATAAACGATACATCAATGGTTGCAATGGTCGGCAGTTCATATTCAAACAGCTGTTTTGTAGCATAGCGGAAATTGGTCTTTTCCTTTACGATCACACGGGGATCATTTCTCAGTTTCCATACCAGCTGATTGGTTCCAACATCAACAGCATAAACCATTTTTGCACCATTCTGTAATGCACAGTCGGTAAATCCTCCTGTTGAAGAACCAATATCAACCATGACTTTGTCTTTCAGATCTATATGAAAAATCTTGATAGCTTTTTCAAGTTTCAGTCCCCCACGAGAAACATAAGGCATGACATTGCCTTTGACATACAGATGAGTGTCAACAGGAATCTTTGTTCCTGGTTTATCAATTCTATCATGATCATCATGGACCAGACCGGCCATAATGGCCCTTTTTGCTTTTTCTCTGGAATCAAAGAATCCCTGTTCAACCAATAAAATATCAATACGCTTTTTTTCCATTCATTAGCTCCTTACATTTATTTAAGACACTGCCTGCATCAATATTTTCATCTTTATATATTTCTTCTTTGCTTCCCTGTATTGAAAAATGATCTTCAATAGCAATATGCTCAAAACTTCTCAGAATATGTATTTTGTTACAGTACTCCAGTATATAGCTTCCTAATGAACCTGCTTTAAGATCGGTTTCATAAACGAGGACAGGTTTGTCATCATTCTGAAAGATATTTTTAATCATCTGTTTATCGAAAGGTTTAATAAATCTTGCATTGACAAGACGGATTTTCAACTGTTCACAGATAATCATTTTTTCAATGATAGAAACATTTTCGCCATAAGTAATGATCGTCATATCAAAATCATCTTTATTCAAAACAGTTTCCCAGGTTCCTATTTCCAGTGTGTCTTCCATGCCGGTATCACTATCTTCGATAAAGCCACGAGGAATACGAACAAAATAAGGTGCCTGAAAATTCAAAAAGGCAGTATTAATAAACTTTTTCAGTTCAACAGCATCTTTTGGAGCAAAGTAGACAATATTTGGAATAGCATTCATGAAAGATAAATCAAAAACACCATGGTGAGTTGGCCCATCACTACCGACGATACCAGCGCGATCAATACTGCATAAACAAGGCAGATTCATACGAGAAATATCATGTACGATCTGATCATAGGCTCTTTGCAGGAATGATGAATAAACTGAAATAAATGGTTTCTTGTGTGATAGAGAAAGTGCAGCTGTAAATGTCAGAGCATGTTCTTCAGCAATTCCAACGTCGAAAGAACGATCAGGGAAATGATGAAATATATTGTTCATGGCAGAGCCATAGATCATGGCAGGTGTTACAGCTACAATATCTTTGTCTTTTTTCATCCATTTTTCAACGTGATTAGATACGACCGCTGACCAGCTTGGTAAATTCTTTGGTGCTTTTATTGATCCATCTTTGAGATGAAACGATTCAATGCCATGCCACTTGCCAGTTGTATCATTTTCAGCATAGCTGTATCCTTTTCCTTTTTTTGTTACAACATGAACAACTACACTTTTTTTATTATCTTTTGCCAGATTCAAAACACGAATCAGTTCTTCAATATTATGACCATCAACCGGTCCTAAATAATCTAAACCAAAATTTTCAAAAATCGTGTCATTGATCAGCCCACGTTTTACAAAGTCTTTAACATTCTTTGTAGCATGATAAATCTTATTACCATATTTTCTTTTAGAAAGCATGTTCTTATAATCATTTTTCATACGATTGTAAGTATTAGAAATACGAACATCCTTTAAAAAATTATTAAATCCGCCAATACTTTTGCTGATTGACATCTGATTGTCATTTAAAATGATGATAACCTTGTTTTTCAGTGATCCCAGGTGATTCAATGCTTCTAAAGATTCACCACTGACGATGGCACCGTCACCAACAACAGGGACGATATCAAATTTTTGATGATCCAGATCTCTGGCAATAGCCATCGCTGTTGCTGCAGAAAGAGCAGTTGATGAATGACCGGCTTCCCAGACATCATGAATACTTTCACTTTTCTTTTGAAATCCTGAGAGGCCATTATATTTTCTTAATGAAGGAAAGTATTTGGCACGTCCGGTTAAGATTTTATGTACATAAGCCTGATGACCCACATCAAAAAATATTTTATCCTGTGGAGATTGAAAAACATAGTGCAAAGCAATTGTTAATTCGACGATTCCCAGATTACTGGAGAGATGTCCACCTGTTTTTGAAATATTCATTAAAAGAAATTTTCTAATATCTAAAGCTAATTTATTTAATTGTTCATTATTAAGACCCTTTAAAAATGAAGGATCTTTTATTTTTCTTAAATCCAATTAACTCACTCTTTTCCTTATATTTTCGATGATTTCCAGCAGTAAACCATGGTTGATTTTTAATGAATAAAGCAATTCAACAGCTTCATTAAATAACTGATCAGCAAGCTGCTGTGATTTTTCTATCCCCAATAGATGAACATAAGTTGTTTTATGATTGCTTTCATCACTGCCAGCAGGTTTACCAAGCTGTTCGGTTGTTCCAGTTACATCCAGTATATCATCCTGTATCTGAAATGCCAGACCAATTTTATAGCCAATTTCTTCCCATATTTCGATATCATCACGCTGAGCAATAATTGCCCCCATCATCAATGCGCAGGACAAAAGTTTGCCAGTTTTGTATTTGTGGATTTTCTGCAAAGTATCAGTATCGATTGAACTGTTTTCATTTTGAATATCAAGTTCCTGTCCATATATCATACCGTCAATACCACTGGAACGATACAGGCAGGAAATCAGGTCAATAGTCATCTTGTCTTCAAGATGAGCACGAATAATGATATTGACAGCTTCATTCAACAACCCATCACCGGCCAGAATAGCTGTAGCTTCATCGTATTGTCGATGGCAGGTTGGTCTTCCTCTTCTAAGATCGTCATTATCCATTCCAGGCAGATCATCATGGATCAGCGAATAAGTGTGGATCATTTCTAAAGCACAGGCAACATCAATATATGGATGATAATCCTGCTGATAACTGCGAATCACCTGCAACATCATGACTGGCCTTATTCTTTTTCCTCCGGCATTAAGAGAATAAAGCATAGCATCCTTGACTGTACTGTCAGGATAGTCATCTAATATACTGTTTAATCTTTTATTGATTTCTAATATCAGTTTATCCATAATCATTCCTCTATATTAAAATCTTTTAGTTCACCGTTAACAAAGATTTTGGCAACTTTGTCTTCAACATCATTCAGTTTATCTGAACAGTATTTTGATAACTGAATACCTTCCTGAAACAGTTCAACACTTGTGTCAAGTGAAGTCGAACTGTCTTCCAGTAACTTAACAATTTCTTCTAATCTTTTCATAGCTTGTTCAAATGTTAATTTATCCATTGTTTTGCTCCTTTATGATTGCACTGAAAGAACCATCTTTCATCTGAACAGTAATTTCGTCATTTTCTTTGAATGCTTTTACACTTGATACTGGTATCTTGTCTTTATAGACAATCGCATATCCTCTTTCCAATGTTTTTAATGGACTCAAAGCATTGAGTTTAGATATCAGATAAGAAATTCTGTCCTGATAATAGCGATATTTGTTTTTAAAACTGTTATCTAATAGGAATGTCTGATGATCAATCTTATTATAAAGCTGATTGATAAACAGCTGATTTTTTGATGATAGAATATACTGGTAATTCTGAAATTCAGATCTTTTTTTCTGCATTGAATTAGTAAAATTATGCTGCAGTTTTTCCTGAAGGAATGAGAGCTGCTGCAGATAATCAGTATACAGTTTTTCAGGACTTCTGAAAAGATAAAAGGATTGAATCTGTTTCAAGGCATTTCTGTTATTTTCTAGCAGATGTTTCATATGACCGACCAGCAGAGATTGCTGCTGGTTCAGCTGAATCATCATTTCCTGAAGATCAGGTGTGGCTTTGATGGCAGCTGCTGTAGGTGTGGCACCGCGGTAATCACTGACAAAATCGCAGATGGTAAAATCTATTTCATGACCAACACCACTGATAACAGGTGTTTGACAGTGAAAAATGGTCCGAGCTAACAGTTCTTCGTTAAAATTCCAGAGATCTTCCAGTGATCCGCCACCACGGGCAATAATGATCGTATTAAATTTTAAAGTATCGACAAACTTTAAAGTATCAGCAATCTTTATATAGGCATCTTTCCCTTGTACGGGAATCGGAAAAACAACCACTCTTGTAACAGGAAAACGCATTTTAACTGTTCTCATGATATCCATTAATGCGGCACTGGGATAAGCTGTCAAAACTGCTATTTTTCCAGGATATTTAGGAATTTCCTTTTTATATTTCTGATCAAAAAGACCTTCATCAGACAATTTCTTTTTTAACTGTTCATATTTCAAAAATAGATTGCCAATACCATCAGGTTCCATTTTATTGACATAAAGCTGATATGTTCCAGTAACCATGTACACTGAAACACTCGCTTCGATGAGGACTTTGTCCCCATCTTTCACATCAAAATTGAGCTTTCTGGCATGAGATGCAAACATTACCGCACTGATTCGTGCCTGGTCATCTTTTAATGTGAAGTAAATATGTTGAGAACTGTGTCTTTTCAGATTGGATATTTCTCCTTTGATAAGGATGTTCTGCAGCTGAATATCATTATCTATTTTTGTTTTGATATATCGATTTAATGCTGAAACAGTCAGATATCTTTTATCCAATTGTACTCAAAACTCCATTAATAAATTTATAGTCGTCATGATCACAATATTTTTTTGTGAGTTCGATTGCTTCATTGACAACGATTTCTTTTGGTGTTGTCGCAATATCTTCTAAAGATACCAGAAGAATAGCCTGATTCATTAAAGGTAGACGTTCTATGGTCCATCCTTTTTTTAGTTTATCTGTGATTGTCTGACAATGCAGTTCTTTATGTTCAATAACATCCAGAACCAGCTGCTTGCATAACTGCACTTCATCTTCATCCATACGAGGTGCATAATATGCGGTCAAATATGCTTCTATTTCGTCAGTTGTACAATTTGTTAATAAATACTGATAGATTGCAATAACTGCTTTTTCTCTGATAAGTTTTTTTCTTACTTTTTTCATATAATCACCTTTCAAAAATACACAAATATTTTACCATAATTTCCGTTCATTGAAAACAATACATACCCAAATAAAAAGGAATTGCCAGGCAACCCCTTAAAATTTAATACCGTCTACATTCACATTGACTTTTACATTTCTAAAACCAATCATCTGATAGATTGAACTGATGATTTCACTTTGAACTTTGCTGACGATTTTATTTACATTTTTTCCATAATCAACAACGATTTCGACATCAATAGAAACCTGATTATTATCATTGATTGTAATTTCTGCGGCGTTTTTCTTTCCACCTTCACATGAAATGCCATCTAATTCATTAATAACATGCATAACGATTGATTGAAAAACTGAAGATCCAATGTTACGTTCACCTAAATTATTTCCTTTTTCTATTGTATAATATTCTTTGCTCATCTTCATTGCTCCTTTGTATCTGCTTATATTCTATAAAAAATCGGTTCAATATTCAAGTTACTCGGTAACAAATTTTACTTCAATATCATAATTGTCATTTAAATACTGATGAATAGCTTTAATAATCTTGTTTGCATCTTGACTTGTGCCATCTTTAAGATTGACAACGACCTTGATATTAGAATCGCTTATTTCTACATAACATTCCTTATAGCCATTTTTTTTCAGCAAGCTGACAATTTCCTGTTCTTTTTTCATGATTTCCTTAGTTTTGGTAATAGAAGACAAAGCGGTATCGATTTCCTTCTGAGAGGATTTAGCTGAGGCAATCACATCATTATTTTCACTGATACTGCTTTCATGGCTCTGGTTAAGTTCTTCTTGAAGAATATCAATTGTTGAAGACTGCTGACTGGAAACAGTCACATTTTCTTCTTCTACCGGTGGTACCAGCAGATAATAAATTGATAATACCAGTATGAGTGTAAATAATGATAAAAAAGTTATGGCTTGTTTTCTCATATCATGTTCTCCTTTAAAAACAGTATATGAAGATCAGCAAAAATTATGAAATGACTGTAAAAGATAATGAATTCATCTATTTTTTTTGACAATATATGAAATTATATTTTTGAAAAAATATCATGAAAAATCAAAGTTAAATTAAAAAATAGACTAGTAATTGTATTTTATATATGTTATTATACTAAAGAAAGTTTAATGATGCGGAGGTGTAATCATGAGAGAAAATATTATTTTAAAATGTACAGAATGTGGTGAAGAAAATTATATTAACACTAAAAATAAAAGAAATCATCCAAATAGAATGGAAGTCAATAAATATTGTCCAAGATGTAATAAAAAAACTGTACACAAAGAAAAAAAATAAGCATGTGCTTATTTTTTATTTTTATGGGAAACTATGATGGAAAAATTAAAAATTACAAAAATGCCATTAGGTCAGATGGCAGCAAACTGCTATATTATTGAAAATAGGGATCAGTCAATCATCATTGATCCCGGAGCAAACGGATCACAGCTGATTGATTATCTTGACAATAAAGGTCTGCAGATCAGATATATTTTATTGACTCATGGTCATTTTGATCATATTGGAGCGATTGATGAATTAGTTGAAAAATATCAGTGCCAGGTTTACATTCACGAAAATGATTATGAAATGATTTATAACGATCAGTATAATTTATCAGCATATTATCATCCTCTTAAAATAAAAACACAAGTCAGCAAAGTTAAGGATCATCTGCATATAGGTCAATTTAGAATAACCTTTATGAATTTGCCAGGACATACAAAAGGCTCATGTTTTATTATTTTTGATGATTATGATCTTGCTTTTTCAGGTGATGTTTTATTTAAGAATTCTATTGGAAGATATGACTTTCCTACATCTTCTGTAGAAGATACCAAAGAGACATTAAAGAAAATATACAGTATGACCAGCAATCTGCAGATTTATCCTGGTCATGGCGAAAACACCACTTTATTTGAAGAACAGAAAAACAACCCATTCTTTCATGCTTAAAAAGAACAGAGCAACTGTTCTTTTTTATTAACGAAGTGAATACCACGTGCTATGCGCGTGGTAAGATTTTAGCTTAAGCGTTGTGAATAAAAACCTCCAATGATAAGATATATTTAGCCTGGCAGCTGAATATAAAATCAAAGGAGGATGTCTAATGAAAG